>CAXSFF010000099.1:0-7947 GCA_964236035.1 uncultured Acetobacteraceae bacterium | reverse complement strand
CGGGGCAATGGGGAGCGGCATGGAAGGGATATCGTCCTCGGTGGTGCAGAAAGCATCCTAGCACTCCTTCAACGCCTCGCGTTGGCCGTACGCATGGATTGGGGGTGGACCAGCCTCTGGTCGGCGTCCCGCGCCTGTCTAGTCGGCAGCTTGCATCTTTGTGGCAAGCTCTCCCCACCCACCACCGGCCGAGCAGCCAAGGGTGAGTGGGGCAGCAGGCCAGGAGCCGGCGTCAGGCGGCCGTTGGGGCGTAGGAGCGCAGTTCGTCGACGATCGAGTGCCGCGACGGGCTCCATCCAAGCTCGAACTCGGCCAGCTCGCCCGAGATCACCTGATCGCACACGATGGCGTCCGCGAAGCCCCAAAGCGCCTGCCGTGCGTCGTCCAGCGCCCATTCCGCCACCCGGCCCTCAGCGCCAGCTCCCTCGCTCGCCGCACGTGCAATCTCGATAAGCGGGATGGCCGCGCCATGGGCGCCGTTGAAGATCGAGGCCGCGGGCGCCTTTTCGAGCGCGAGCAGATAGAGGTCCGCCAGATCGTCGGCATGAACCGTCGTCCAACGGTTCTTCCCGCCGCCGACGTAACGCGCCGTGCCATGCTCTTTCGCCGAGCCATACATCATCATCGCAGTGCCGCCCCAGTCGCCGTACACCCAAGCCGGACGGATCACGATCGAGTGGACGCCATCGGCTGCGGCGGCGAGGACTTCACCTTCGAGAGCCTTGCGGAAGCGCACCAGGTCGATCGGATAAAGCGGGCTGTCTTCGGTCGCGGGCGTGTCGCCGGTCGCTCCGTAGAGCAGGCAACCACTCGTGTAGATGAACCGCTTGGCCGTGCCGCGCAGTGCGTCGATGATCGCACGCGTCGCCGCTTCGTCGAAGACCGCCGTGTTCTGATCGCCGGGCGAGGCGGCGTGAACGACCGCATCGACCCCGCGGGCGGCTTCGGCAATGCTGGCCGCGTTGGCGAGGTCGCCGTGAACCGCCGTATATCCCTGGTCGGCGAGCTTGGCCGCGCTCGCGTCCGAACGCGCAAGCCCCACAACCTCGTGCCCCGCTGACGCCAACCGGCGTGCGACCGCGCCGCCGATCAAACCCGTCGCACCTGTAACTAAAACCCGCATATTCAGCACTCCTTTGCTTCGATGCAGCTGAAAAAAGCAGAACGGCCAAAGGAAGGAAAATTGCGAGAAGTGATGTGGCGGTATCGCTGCCGCCGATGGTGTCAAACCAGGATAGAGACTTCGGCGATGCGGTCGCGCAGCCAGATCGTGGCGGGGTGGTCGTCCACCCGGCGATGCCACATCATCGCCAGCGGCCAGCCGGGCAACGCGATCGGCGGCTCATGCACGGCAACGCCAAGGCTGGCCGCGGCGAACCGCCGAGCGACACGCGAGGCGAGCGTCGCAACAAGGTTGGTGTCGGCGACCACGAATGGCGCGACCAGGAATTGCGGCAGGCTCAGCACGATGCGGCGTTGGAGGCCGAGTGCGGCCAGCTTGTCATCAACGAGGCCCATGCGGTCGCCTTCGGGCGATACCAAGAGGTGCGGGGCGGCTGCGAACGCCTCCAGACCTGCGCCCTCCGCAAAGGCCGGATGGCCACGCCGCGCGATGCACGTGAAGCCTTCGTGGAACAGCGGGTAAACCAGGATGCGAGACGACGCATCGACGGGGAAGCCGATCGCAAGGTTCGCTTCGCCGTTGTCGAGCAGATCGAGAGCTTCGGCCCGGCCGAAAATACCGCGCACCCGCACATCGAGGCGGGGGGCCTCGACAGCGAGCCGCGCCAGCAGCGGCGGTAACAGGACGAAGGCGGCATAGTCGGTCATCGCGACCGTGACCGTGTGATCGGCCGCTGCGGGATCGAACGTATTCGCCTGCAACACTTCCTGCATGAGGCGAAGTGCCGCCGATACGGGGCCGGCAAGGTCATCGGCGCGCGGCGTCGGCTGCATGCCGGTAGGCGACCGGACAAACAGTTCGTCCTTGAACGCCTCGCGCAAGCGGGTGAGCGCACCGCTCATTGCCGATTGGCTCAGGCCGATGCGCTGCCCCGCATGAGTGACGTGGCGCTCAGCATAGAGAGCGTCGAACGCCTTCAACAGGTTTAGGTCAAAGCCGGCTATATCCATCGGACGTTGATAGGGCATTAGGGTCAGCCACGAAACCAACCGAGGTGTTCCCGATAGACGGTCAGTTTCGAAAAAGCCGGTACCGCCGCCATCGCCGCCATCAGGGCAGCGGGAGTCTGCAAATGGTCGGGAGCGGTCATCGTGCACCTGCCCCAATTGTACTATCTCCGGCCGATGTCTTCTAACTCTCTGTTCTGGCTGGGGCTGCGTGCGTCAGGCGGCCATGTTTCCGGTCCGTGCCACGAACCGTGTTATACCAACGGCCTGTAACCCCGACTCTTGGGCAGCTGGGATTCTCATTTCCGCTCTGATCTGATTCGCTGTGTGCTCGGCCGAGTCGAGGAGCATGTGATGGGCGTGGCGATCGTGGTAACCCGGCTAGATCACTCGTCTGCTGAGTTGCGCAGCCTGGCCAGGAGCGAGGCTGGTGCTGTCGCGTGCCGCATTCTGGCCATCGCACATGTGCTCGACGGCGCCTCGCGGGCCGAGACGGCTGCGTCGTGCGGAATGGATCGCCAGACGCTGCGGGATTGGGTGCACCGGTTCAACGCGGACGGGATCGAGGGATTGGCCAACAAGGCCAGCCCTGGCCGTAGCCCGGCGTTGTCGGACGAGCAGATGGCGGAGCTGAGGCAGATCGTGCTGGCCGGCCCAGACCTAGCCAAGGACAGGGTCGTGCGGTGGCGCTGCTGCGACCTGCAGGGCGTGATCGCCGAGCGGTTCGGCGTGGACGTGCACGAGCGCACCGTCGGCAAGCTGCTGCGCCGCCTGCGCCTGACCCGGCTGCAGCCGCGCCCGCACAATCCCAAGCAGGACGCGGTGGCGCAGGAGATTTTTAAAAAGACTTTCCGGCCCTCGTAGCAGCAGCCCTGCCGGCCCGCGCGGCGGGCAAGCCGTTGGAAATCTGGTTCGAGGACGAGGCGCGCGTGGGCCAGCAGGGCACGTATGGCGCCGTGTGGAATGAGATCGGCTCACGCCCGGCTGTGGTGCGTGACGACCGGCACGCTTCCGTCTGGCTGTTCGGCTCGGTCTGCCCGCAGCGTGCCGTCGGCGCCGCTCTGGTCATGCCGTGGGTGGGCAGCGAGGCCATGAGCCTGCACCTCGATGCGGTCAGCCAGGCGGTAACGCCGGGCTCGCATGCGGTGCTGGTCTGCGATGGCGCCGGGTGGCACCAGACAGGTGGCCGGCTGCGCGTGCCGGACAACATCACCCTGCTGGCGCTGCCCAGCTACTCACCGCAGCTCAATCCGGTAGAGAACGTCTGGGCCTACCTGCGCGGCAATTTCCTCAATAGGCGCGTGTGGGACAGCTACGACGAGATCGTCGACGCCTGCTGCACTGCGTGGAACGCGTTCATCAACGACACAAGCAGGGTCGGGTCGATAACTGAACGGATCTGGGCGTCGGTCACGGTCTAGGGCGACTGGTATTATCCTGCCCGTTTGTTCTATGGCGTGACCCCGGCAGGGCGCCGTTCCTGGACCGCTATAACGCGCCCGTGTTCAGCCGCCTGCTGGGGCGGCGGCGCGGCTGGATCATCGTCTCGCAGATCGCGGTCATGCTGGCGCTGGCGGGCGTCGCGTTTGGCGACCCGGCGCATTGGCTCGCCTGGACCATCGTGTTCTCGCTGGCGCTCGGCTTCGCCGGGGCGACGCAGGACGTGGTGATCGATGGCTGGCGCATCACCGTGGCGCCTGTCCCGCAAAGAGAGCCAGAAGCCGTTGCCGTTGGCATCCGTAGCGAAATGTTAGCTTGGCTGAGCCCATGCTGCCATGCGAGCTGGCGGACACGGCCCTGCTCGGCTTGTCGAACGGCTGGAGGTGGATGGCGTCTCGCCCGCCGCCCTCTCGCGGCTGAGTGCGGTGCTACGCTCACGCGCAGAGGCAACGCCACGCATCCGCGACTTCATCATCTTTGGCGAGGACGGATCCTGGCTTGCGACCTCGATGCCGGCGCTCGGCGTGAACGACGGCAACCGGGCCTATTTCCGGCATCATCGCGACGACCCCGCACGTACGCCGTTCATCGGCCTGCTGGTCCGCAGCCGGTCCAGTAGGCGCTGGAACATCACCGTTTCTCGCCGGTTCCAGCATCCCGACGGCAGCTTCGCCGGCGTGGTGGTGGCGCTCATCGACATGGACTACTCCGCTCGGCTCTACGCGACCTACGACCTCGGCCCGGGCCACTCGATCGCGCTCCTTGCGACGTCCGGCACCCTGCTCGCCAGGAATCCCTGAAAAAAGAACTCATCGGCAGCGACTTTTCGAGTTCCACTGTATTCACCAAGCTGCGCGAAAGCGCCGCCGGTGACTATGAAGCCGGTCTGTAAGCGACGGCGTTACCCGCACCTCGGGCTACCGGCGGAGGCACCGCTATCCCCTGCTGGTGTGGGCGGGGATGTCGAAGGATCAGGCTTTGGCTAGCTGGAGGGCCGATACCCAGGTGCATCTGGCGATTGCCGCCGTGCTGAGCGGCGTCGTGGCCTTGCTCGGCCTGCACCTGACCCGGCAGATGTCGCGGCGCCTCGTCACAGCCGCAAGCGCAAGAGCGCAGCGCCAATGAGCATTTCGGTGTCCGTGTCCTCTGCCAGCCCGCCCAGCCGCCGGTCTATGAGCAGCATTGCGAGACCGTGGGCGATTGCCCACGCGGCAGCAATGTCGGCAAGGCGGTCGAGTGCGGGAGCAGTGCCGGCGTCGGCTTGCGGCGAATGGCTCACCGCCGCGGCAACCTCGGCAAGTGCATTGTAGGTGCCCTCCATCGCCTCGTGCAGCGCCGGGCGCGCGAGGTCGAGTTGCTCGCTGCGGAACATGAGAAGGAACAGGCCAGGATGGTCGCGGGCAAAGCGCACATAGCCGCGCCCCATGGCGTGCAGCCGTTCCGCAGGTGCTGGGCCGGCGGCAGCCATCTGGGTGAGCAGGGCGACACGGAACCTCGTGTAACCCGTGGCGGCCAGCTCGCTCAACAACCCTGCAAGGTCGCTGAAATGGTGGGCAGGCGCTCCATGCGACACGCCAGCCTCCCGGGCCGCGGCACGCAGGGTCAAGGCTCCCACGCCGTCACGCTCAAGGATGGCCTCCCCCGCCGCGAGCAGGGCTTCGCGCAGTGCGCCATGGTGGTAAGGCCGGGCCATGCTTTATCCTTACAGTGAAAAGATTCGGTTTGACCAGGGCAGCGGCGCATTCCAAGGTATCTAGACAACGTCAGAATAGGAAGCTGTCATGGCTGACAACCTGGAGGGGAACTTCGCACCGATCAGCACCGAAACGGAGGTGTTCGACTTGCCGGTCGCAGGCGAGCTTCCGGCTGCCTTGCACGGCGCGTTGCTGCGCAATGGCCCCAACCCGCAGTTCCCCAGCAACCACCCGGGCGCGCACTGGTTCGCGGGCGACGGCATGGTGCACGCCGTGCGCATTGGCGACGGTCGCGCGTCCTATAGCAACCGTTGGGTCCGGACGCCCAAGTTCCTCGCCGAGCGGGCAGCCGGACGCATGCTGATCGCCGGTTTCGCCGGACCGATCGACCCGGCAGCGCCAAACGTTGGTTACGCCGGCGGCGTCGCGAACACCAACATCATCTGGCATGGCGGTCGTCTCCTGGCGTTGGAGGAAGCGCATTTGCCGGTCGAGCTGGACCCGGCGACGCTGGCCACGGTCGGTTGCTGCGATTTCGACGGGGCGCTGAACGGTCCCTTCACCGCCCACCCCAAGATCGACCCTGCCACCGGCGAGATGCTGTTCTTCGGCTACCATGTCGATGCTCCGCGCGGCCCCGGCCTGTACTGGGGCATCGTCGATGCTGCCGGCCGCTTGTCCCGCCTGGAGCACTTTGCCGCACCTTACGCGAGCATGGTGCACGACTTCATCGTCACCGCCGAACACGTCGTGTTCCCCATCCTCCCGCTCACGGCGAGTCTTGCGCGCGCCCAGGCCGGGCAGTCGCCTTACCTGTGGGAGCCAGGTGCCGGAGCTTTCGTCGGCGTCATGCGCCGCGACAAGGGGGCCGCAAGCCTGCGTTGGCACCGGGGAGAAGCCTGCTACGTCTTCCACGTGATGAACGCCTGGGAGGAGGGCGGGACGCTCGTTGCCGACGTCATGCAATACGAGGCGCCTCCGCTGTTCCCGCACGCCGAGGGCGTTGCGCCACCAATGCGCCAGGGAGCGCAGCCCGTTCGGTGGACGTTCGATCTGTCCGGCGCGACCGACCACTTCACCGCCGCAGCGCTGGACGACATCGAGGGTGAGTTCCCGCGCATCGATGACCGCCTGGCCGGCCGGCGCAACCGGCACGGCTGGCTCGCCGCCAACGCGAGCGACCAAGGCGGCGCAGCCATCGCGCACCTCGATTTGGCCCGCGGCGCGCGCCGCCTGTGGTCGCTGCCGGAGGGGGACGGGGTGTCCGAGCCCGTGTTCGTCCCGCGCGGCGACGAGGAGGGCGATGGCTGGCTGCTCGCCATCGCCTGGCGCGCCCGGGAGGCGGCGAGCGACCTGGTCGTGCTTGATGCCCGCTCGGTGGCCGACGGTCCGGTCGCGAGCGTGCGACTGCCCAACCGAGTGCCTTTCGGCTTCCATGGCAACTGGATAGCGGCCTGATCAAGGCGCATGGCCGCATTATAAAAATTTACGGCAGGACCAATCCGAAACTGACGTTGGCGCCCGACCTCCGAGGAGTTGCGCACGCTGCTCGCCGACTGCGGCAGCGACCTGGGCAGCATGCGGGCCGTGCCCTGCTGCTGACCGGGTTTGCCGGCGCGCTGCGGCGCTCCGAGCTGGTCGCCCTCGACATTACGGACCTTCGGTTCGGCAAGGATGGAGTGATGCAGTCCATCTTGCTTGTGCCTGACGACAGTGCTCGTATTGCTCGCGCTGCGTTCCAGGGTATTGAGGGCACAATCTCGAAAGGGGTGCGCAACTTCGAGCTGCGGCAGGCATGTTATCGCAGTCTGGCCACAATGGGTCTGCACAGCGTGGCTAAGGGGGCTGCCATCAACCCTGATCGTCTAGCGGGGTAGGTTCGCAAAACGCTTTCCGCATCCACACGGGATAGGTCTTGCGCTTCGCTGCGCTGGCCGTCTGACGGCTGACTTTGCCAGCAGTATCCGAAGCGTTGCCGGACATTTCCGGCGGTTCGGCTTGTGACCGCGTTTTACAAGGACCTTGCGTCCGTTGCACAATGATGGAGACCAATCATGGAATCACCGCCTTGGAAGATGACCGGGCAGGCTTTTGTATGCGACACACTGCAACGGCGATACGCAGACGGTGCACCGCACCCGAACGGAAGTCGGTGTAAGAGTGTCGCATCGTCATTTCAGCCCATCAAGCGCGCGGGCTGGATCACGGCTCGGCACTCGCCGAAGCCGATTGGCGCGAAATCGTCGCGTCGAGCCCGCGCCTGCATGAGGACCTCGTCTCCGTCCTCCAGAAAGCGGCGCTTCTCGCCAGTTGGCAGCTCGATCGGCTCCCGGCCCCCCAGCGTCGTCTCCAGAATGCTGCCGCAGCTTTCCATGTCCGGCCCCGAAATCGTGCCGGTTCCAAGCAAATCACCGGGCCGGAGGTCGCATCCTCCGCTGGCGTGATGCGCAACAATCTGTCCAGCGGTCCAATACATGTGGTGCGTGTTGCTGGTTGACAGGCGATAGGGCGCCGCACCCTGCGAACGCATCGCCGCGGTCAGCAGCAGCACCTCCAACTCGATTTCTAGTGCGCCAGATGCCTGGTCGGCAGCGTCCAACAGATACGGCAATGGGCGCGGGTCGCCCGGCGGCCTTGCCGGTTGCGGGATGCGGAACGGCGCCAGCGCCTCCGGCGTCACGAT
>CAXSFF010000098.1:0-7967 GCA_964236035.1 uncultured Acetobacteraceae bacterium | reverse complement strand
GGATTGCCGCGTCCGTGATGCGAGGATGCAGTCCGGCTGAGGGTCCGCGCGCTGCCTGCAAAAGAGCGCTGATCGACAGGTTGCATCAGGGCGAGATCATGCTCGACATTGTGGAGGGTGGCCGCAAAGGCGGGCGTGTAGACGCTGTAGTCCACCAGCTTGACCGACGACGCAACGACCGTGGCAGCCGGCGGCATGGCGAACCGGCCCGCAGACGGCCAGCGCGCCATCACGTTGCTGGCGTATGCCGCCCCAAGCGTCGGGGTCTGCGAATGGTAGTAGGCGGCGGCCTGCGGCCAATTCCCTGCTTGGCGAAACAGATCACGCAAGAAGCGGCCGCCATACAGCGCGTTGGTCCGTGGATCGAAGGCGTCTTCAAGCGAGGCGAAGGCGTTTGGGTGGTACATCAGGTTGATCTGCATGCAGCCGACGTCGATCGAGCGGGCACCGCCGGCCTGGAAAGCCCGCACGGCGTCGATCGCGGCCTGCTTGGTTTCGTAGAAGTGGCCGGCGCCCTCGACGTTGATGGTCCACGGCCACGGGACCGATCGATGAGTGACCGGGTCGTTGCGCACGCTCTCGACTTCGGCGATGGCCGCGAGCAGGCGGTCAGGCACGGAAAACTGCCGTTCAGCCAGGGTTGCCGCTTGCAGGCAGGATGCCAGGTCCATGACAGCATCGATCGGCAGTGGCCGGGCCAAGCCAGGGGAGCATGCAAAAAACAGCAATCCGGCTAAAAAATTACGCATGATGGGTCCTAGCCGGTTTCATTGCCGCCTTTTATAACAGATTCAACAAGGATACGGGCATAAGACTGAAACATCGCTTCCTGCTGGTAATCATGCTCAACCTTGGCGCGATTAGCCATTCCCATTCGATGGCGCAGCGCAGCGTCGCCAAGCAGCAGCCGCAAAGCCTGCGCGAGCGCTTCATCGGCTGCTGGAACGATCGCCGAAGCATTCTCGGGGGCCAGCATGATGCGGACGTCTCCGACATCGGTCGTGGCCACAGGGAGTCCCGCTGCCATCGCTTCCAGCATCGACAGCGGCATCTGCTCGGTGTCGGACGACAGGGCGAACACGTCGAACGCATCATACAGCGGCGCCGGCTCGGTCACATGCCCGGCAAAATACACCCGGTCACGTACCGCCAACGCCTGCGCCAAGTTTTCCAACGATCCACGCTCGCTGCCATCCCCGACGATCACCAACCGCGCGGACAGCTCCACGCGAGCGAAGGCGCGCAGCAGGCGGGCAACGTTCTTCTCCGGCCGCAATGCCGCGACGATGCCGACGACCGGTCCCTGCCCTGGCCATCGCTCACGCACCGCAGCGGCCGCAGCGCTGCCAGCCACGGCGAACCGGGCCAGGTCGACGCCATTGGGGATGTAGTGCAGCCGCGCCGGGTTCAACCGCCAGGTTTCAGTCGCGATCCGCAGCAGGTTCCGCGAGGGCAGCACCACGGCGCTGCGCCGCAACGCCAGACGGCGTGCCAGCACCCGGCGCAGCAGTTGCCGGTCACGCTCCTCCGGGCCGAAACCATCCTCGGTGTGCACGTGACGCGCCAGCGGCAGCAGGTTGGCCAGCGCCCACTCGATCGAGCCCCAGTTGCTGGTCACCAGCACGTCCGGGCGCAGCGTGCGCAACAGGCGCCGGATGGCGGGCACATTGCCCAGCAGGTTACCCTTGCGCAGCGCCACCGCGGGGAAGGTCACGTCCAACTCGGGCGACAGCCGCGCCGCGCAGTCGGTCACGCCGTCCAACGCGATGACGGCGTGGCGCCACTCGCGGCCGAAGCGGTTGGCGAGGGCCGCGAAACGAACCTGCGCGCCGCCCACCGCGAAGCTCGGGAACACGTGCAGCAACAGCGGCGTGGCAGGCGCCATCATCCCTCACTCAAGATCGCATCCGCAGCCGTCCCGCGAACGCGCCGGCCAACGCCAGCGCGCCGCGCGGGCGCCAGGGATTCATCAGCAGCAGGCCGATCCGCTCGCGCCGCCGGGTCGTCCACAGCGCCTTGTATGGATCATCGCCGCGGCCGAAATCCAGCGTGGCGGCACCCTCCCCGTCCAGCATGGCGCGGATCGTCATCGCCGTCAGCACGGTGCCCGGCGAAAACGGTTTGAACGCTTCGTCATGCGCGAGCTTCAGCACTGTGGCGCATCCGTCGGCCAGCACCCAGAACTGCACCGCGGCCGGCCGTTCGCCGACCCACAGCACGGCCAGGCGGAGCGCGCCGATGGCGGACGCCGCCCGCATCAGCGCCGGGTTGAACTGCGGGAACGGCTCCGGCTGCTTCCAGCTCGCCTCGTACACGGCCTGGAACGCCGCGATCGCCGGCTCCAGGCGGGGGCCGTCGCGAACGACTTCCAGCCGCGCCTCCTGCTCGGCACGCTTGAACTTGCGGCGCACCGTGGTCCGCAACTCGCCCGGGCGGTCGGCGAGGTACGCGGCCCAGGACCGCCCGGCGACCGGCTCGTGCCAGTTGCCGAAGTGCTGGAAGCGCTGCACGGCAAGGCCCGCCCGCCGCAGGCCGGCGATGAACGGCAGCAGCTCCGGCCACTCCGCTGGGACGGCATCGATGCGGACCGTCGCCCAACTGCGGCAGAACCGGCCAAGCGCGTGCCCCACCGCCAGCGCCAGCGCCGGGTCGCCGGGGTCCGTCAGCGCCGGCTGATAGGTACAGGTATAAGGTGTGCCAAGGCCGCCAAGCTCGTGGCCGGCATCCCGCCGCGCCAGGGGCACCACGGCGCAAGGCCGCCGATCCTGGGTCAGGACGACGAAGCAGGGCCTGGTCTGCGGCGGCAACGCATATGCGGCTACGGTGCGATACCATGCGGGGCCAGCCAATGGATCGGGCCTGAGCAGCGCGCGGCAATCCGGCGGCAGCGCATCGACCGAGTCGAAGATCGCCAACTCCATCGGGCGCTACCGGAAAGCCGAGTAGTCGACGATGCCGATCCATTCATGCATCGCGTAGTAGCTGGTCAGCCAGGCGCCGGCTCGGGGCACAAAATCGGCGGCCACTCCGGTTGGCGTCCTGTCCATCCTTACCGGCGCTGCGGTAATGGTAATCCCGGCCCGTGCGAAGGCGATCAGGGCGCGGCGCATGTGCCAGGCGTGGGTGACGAGGTAGACGGAATGGATGCCCTGTGCCTTCAGCATCATGGCGCTCAGGGCGGCGTTCTCCCAGGTGTCCGCCGCCTCCGGCTCGATCCAGCGCACGGGCGTGTCGAAATCCTGCCGCAGGCTGCGCGCCAGCACCTCCGCCAGCGTGTCCTCGCCGCCCTCGTCGATCGACCCGCCGGTGACCAGGATCGGCAGCCCAACCCGGCGGTACAGCTCCGCCCCGGCGCGGGCCCGCTCCAGCCCCAATGGTCCGAGGTTAACCTGCGGCGTGCTGGCGGCGTGGGCGGTGTCCGCGGTGAGGATGACGATGGCCTGTGGCGGATCGCTCAGGCGCGGCGCCAGCGGCAGGCCTTGCTCAAGCGAGCTCAGCAGCGAGTCGGCGACATAGGGCGTCGCCAGCAGCAGCAAGCCGGCCAGTCCGGCGGCAGCCAGCGCCAGCCCGGCCCGGCGGTGACGAAAGCTGACCACCAACCCCAACAGGGATAGCGGCACCAGGTTCACCGGCGGCACCACGCAGAACACGGCGATGGAACTGAGCGACATGGGCGGGACCGCAGTTAACGGCCGGGTCCGCGGCAGATGTCGAGGAACGCCTGCGTCTTCCCGGCCCAACCGGCCTGGGCGGCCAGGTCCAACGCCTGCCGCCGGATCGCCTCGCGCTGCACCGGGTCGTCGTGCAGCGTCAGCATCGCGGCGGTGATCTCGTCGATCGAGCGGCCGTCCACCACCAGGCCGTTGACGCCATCACGGACCGCGTCGGTGCTGCCGCCATCGCGACCGGCGATCACCGGCAGGCCGCAGCTGTTGGCCTCCAGGAACACCAGGCCGAAGCCCTCGGTGTCGCCGTTCGGCAGTTCGCGGTTGGGCATGACGAACACGTCGCCGAGTTGGTAATGCTCCACCAAGTCATCCTCGGCGACCTGACCGGCGAACAGCACCTGGCCGGCGACGCCGTGAATCGCGGCCATGGTCCGCAAGGCGTCCTCGAACGGCCCCGTGCCGACGATCAGGTAGCGGCATTCCGGATGCAGCGCCAACACCCGGGCGAAGGCCAGGATGGCGTGGTCGATGCCCTTCTTCTCCAGCAGGCGGCAGACCGAGACGAAGACGAAGCAGCCCTGCAGCCGGTACAGCTCCGCCAGGTCGGCGGATTTGGGCTGCTGGCGGAAGCGGGCGGTGTCGACGCCGTTCTCGATCAGGCTGATGCGGCCAAGCCCGGCCTCGCCGACCAAGGCCGCCACCGCCTGCTCGGTGAAGCGGCTGACCACGATGATGCCGTCGCTTTCGAGCAGCACCTCGCGGCCATGGCGGTGCCCGTGGTCGTAGTCGTCGTCGGTGGTGATCTCCTCGCCATGGACATAGACCAGGGTGCGCATGCCGGGCACCAGGCGCAGCAGCCGGATGACCCAACTGCTGGCCAGCAACTCGCCGATGCAGACCGCCCGCACCCCGGCGGAGACGACGAGCCAAAGCAGCAGGCACGACAGGCGCACCCGCAGGCCGAAATCCCACAGCCGGAACGCCAGCTTGGCGGCGCCGTGCCGCAGCGACGGACCCATGGTCGTGCGCAGCAGCGGCAGCCGCACGATGCGGTAGGATTGGTGCCGGTCATGCTCGCGCCAGCCGATGATCGGCAGCCCGTCGGCGTAGTTGATGTAGGGCGCGACCACGATCAACTGCCCGGCGGCGCAGCGCGCCAGGTTGGCGTACACCACGGCGGAACCGCCGCGCACGGGCGGGAAGTTGTTGGCGATGAGCAGTATCTTGTCGCGGCGGGGAAGTAGGTGCGTCAAGCGGCCCGCTCGGCCAGCCGGCCCGGCAGGTCGGCCAGGCTGGCGAACTCGAATCCCAGCTTCGACGCCATGGTGTCGAGCACCTGCGATAGCCGGTCGTAGAAGCCGTGCAGCTGGGCCTTGGTCTGCACATAGGGGTTCAGCCCCGCCGCCAGCGAAGAGCTGTGGAAGCTCAGCACGAAGATCGTCTGCCCGCGCGCGCGGAGGTGGCGGACCAGGCGCAGCATCGCCGCCACGTCGTTGCCCTCCGGCGACAAGGTGATGCGTTCGGCGCAACGCAGCCGGGTGATCACCCCGGGGACGCGCAGCCGGGCCAACGCCGGCGTGGAGAGCCGGCGGTAGATCGCCGGCGCCCATCTGCCGCCCCAGCCGACGATGCTGCGACACAGCGGCAGTTCCAGCAGCCGCCGCTGCTCGCCGAACCAGAACGTCTCGTAGTCGTAGTCGGAATGGTCGGGGCCGCCCTCGTCGGTGGAGACGGTGCGCGGCGCCAGGCTGGTGTCGACCGTGAAGCCGTGCCGCTCCAGCATGCTCGCGGTGTGCGGCCCGATGCCGTAGCGGCCGGCCCGGTAGACCAGCGGCTCGATGCCGAAGCACTGCACGAAACGCCGGTTCAGCTCGACCAGCTTGCGCTCCTCCAGGGCAGGGGCGAGGTTGCCCGAGAACGAGGCGCCGGCGCCCTCGCTGCTGTCGAACGGCGGGTTGACCCAGGGATGCAGCTGCACGCCGACGGCGCACTCGCCGCGGCGGAGCTGCCGCCGCAGGATGTGCACCACATCGGCATCCTCAAGCACGGGGTAGGTGAGCAGGTAGGTGGGGACGATGCCGTAGGCGCCGACGATCTCCTGCAGGTCGCGGACGTTCTTCATGCACGCCGTGGTGTACCGCGTGCCGGCGAACGGGCGGTCCCAGTCGAAATCCTCCTCCGCGTCGACCGCGAGGGCGCACACGGGCCGGCTGGACCGGGCGACGGAAGAGGTTACGTTGGGAAACAGGGACACCGTCCGGGAGATCAGGTTGCAATGCCGACATGATCCCGCAAAACGGCCGGTGCGACAATCCATCGGCTGGGCGGCCCGCGAGCGGCTTGGTTGGCCGGCCTGAGATCACGCTGTCGGAGCCGCCCGACCTGGATGCCGTCGGACGGCGCTGGCGCGGGCTGGAGCGGCAGGCGGCAGGGTCGTTCTTCCAGAGCTGGGCCTGGGTCGGCTGCCTTGCCAGCGAACGGTTCGACCGGCCGCTGCTGCTGGAGGCCCGGCAGGACGGCGAGCTGGTGGCGATGGCGCTGTTCAACCGCCAGCCGCGGCGATGGCCCCGGTCGACGCGGCTGCTGCTGGGCGAGAGCGGCACGCCGGCGCTGGATGCCGTGTTCGTCGAGCATAACGGCATCCTGGCCGGGCCTGATGCGGCGCACGACGTCGTACCAGCCTGCCTGCGGGCCATCCTCGCCTTGCGGCTGCCGCTGACGCTGAGCGGGGTTGACGGCGCGTACCTGCACGCCACCGAGGCGGCAGGGGTTGTCGCCATGTGCCGCCAGCGGATGGCGCCCCATGTCGACCTGTCGGCGGTTCGGCGCGCCGGCGGCGGCTACCTGGGCTGTCTCAGCGGCAACGCCCGCTATCAGCTGCGCCGCTCGGCGAAGAGCTATGCCGCCCACGGCGCGCTGCGGGTGACGCGGGCGGAGTCGGCGGCAGCGGCGCATCGGTTCCTTGAGGTGCTGGGCGTGCTGCACCAGCAAACCTGGACCCGGCGCGGCCAGGCAGGCGCATTCGCCAACCCCGCTTTCGTCCGCTTCCACCATACGCTGATCGACCGCGCCTTCGATGACGGGACGATCGACCTGCTCTGCATCACGGCGGGGGAGCAAACCCTTGGCTATCTTTACAACCTGAGGCATGGCGGCCGGGTGTCGGCCTACCAGAGCGGCTTCGATTACGCGAACGCCGCCACGCACCAGAAACCTGGGCTGACATGCCATCACCAGGCGATCGAGCGCTGCCTGGACGGAAAAGACGCCATCTACGACTTCCTGGCTGGCGATGGCCGCTACAAAACCAGCCTGTCCACCGCCACCACGCCGCTGTTCTGGCTTGACCTGGTGCCGGCGCGGTCACTGTCCGGGATGTTCGCCACCGCGAGATCATGGGTGCCCGACAACTGGCGGCAGTCGGCTGCCGCGATCCGCAACATCCTGGTGCGGCCAGGTTGATGCCGTGCGACTCGTCTGTTTGTGCACGCTCGGCGTGGCGCGGAACGCGGCGGATTTCGATCGTTGCCTGAAGTGAAAAGCCACGTTAAAGCCGCAACATCGCCCGTTTCGTATGGAATGCCTTAACCTGGCCCGTGGTATGGAAGGTGGCTCGCCGACGGCAGATGCCGCCGCGGGACGAAGAAAGTGTGATCCAGATGCGTGAAGTCATGACAGCTGCGCGCTTGCTTTGCCTGCTGGCACCGGTCCTCGCCGGGTGCGGCGGGACAACGAAGCCGCCCGCGCGTGAAGATTTGGCGACGAATTCGGGTGTGACGGGGCCGGAATATATCATCGGGCCAGGCGATCAGCTCAACGTCTTCGTCTATCATGTGCCGGACCTCAGCGTGACCGTGCCGGTGCGGCCGGACGGCAGGGTGGCGCTGCCGCTGATCAGCGACATCGACGCCGCCGGCAAGACCGCCGTGCAGCTCAGCCGCGACGTCAAGGACCGGCTGAAGGAATACGTCAAGGACGCCAACGTCACCATCATGGTGACGTCCTTCGTCGGACCGTTCGACAAGCAGATCCGCGTCATCGGGGAGGCGACGACGCCGCTGGCGTTCCCGTTCCGCGACCACATGACGGCGCTGGACGTCATCATCGAGGCCAAGGGGCTGACGCGGTTCGCGGCCGGCAACAGCGCGCAGATCGTGCGGCGCAGCAATGGCAGGCTCATCACCATCCCGGTTCGGCTGAGCGACCTGATCCGCGATGGCGACATCACCCAGAACGTCGACATGCAGGCCGGCGACACGCTGATCATCCCGCAGACGTGGTTCTAGCCACGGCTTGCTG
>CAXSFF010000097.1:0-8016 GCA_964236035.1 uncultured Acetobacteraceae bacterium | reverse complement strand
AGTGATCTGGACCACCTGCGTTCTCAAGGGACCGGCGCCGCGGACCACGCCGATGTCGCGCAGCGCCTGCCGCACGGGCGGGGCGGCGGTCTGCGGATCTGGGTCGCCATAGGCGTACAGGCTCAGGTAGGGCGTCAGCGCATGCAGCAGTTCCGGCGTCATCCTGAGCACGAGGCCCAGCTCGTCCAGCGATTCGAACGGAGCGCCCGGCGGCCCGTAGTCTAGCCCGGCGGCACGGTAGCTTGGCGCCTTCGCCCCGTTCGGACCCGACCTTTGCCCCTGCGTTCGCCAGTCCACCATGGCGCCCGCGATCAACCGCGCCCTCCCGTCATCCATGCCGAGCCGGCCAATCAGCGCCCGCAGCAGCTGAGGCGACGCAGTGTTGGGGTTCACCAGCCCGGACAGCCCGGCGAAATCGACGGCGGCCTCGGCACCCGGCAGCCGGATGACCTGAGGCGGCAGGTTGGCGTCGCCTTTCGCCAGCACCTCGAAGATCGCCGTGTTGATGGCTGCGTCCGCGGCAGCCTCCAAGATGGCCGCCGTGCGCAGGTCGGCCGCGGATTGCGAGTCCGACCGGCCGGTGGCGGCAAGCGCCAGGAACAGCAGCGAGAGCGGAACCAGCGTCCACAGCACGATCAGCAATGCGAAACCCCGCTCTGCGTCAGGTCGACCGGGCAATGTCTCGTTGCAAGCTGCGTCCGTCACTCTTCGATCGGCTCGCGGACCAGCGCGGCGATGATGGGTGGCCAGCGACGTCCGCCATGGTCGGCAAAGACGATCGTCAATCGAATGAAGGACGGCAGCCGCTCACCTGTCCAGGAAGACGACCACCCGGCCGAACCCCCGGGGGCGAGATAGGCGAACTCAACTCGTTCGATGCCCTCGGCCATGACGGCGTTGCTCCACGCCGGGCCGGAACCGAACCATTCGGCGTGGCGATGCGGCCGCCAGCGCAACACCAGTTGGCCATCCGACGCAGACAGCACCGTGTCCGCCCGCTGCGACGGCCCGGCCCCACCGCTTGGCAGCTCGGTCGTCATCGCCAAGCTGTCCACCGTTCCGCGCAGCGTCGCGGGTTCGGGGTAAACGCCAGGGTCTGCCAGCGCGATCATGCGGCGGAGGGCCTGGTCGGTGGCGAGCAGGTCTTCCTTATGCTCTCCGGCCACCAGGCGGGTCGCCTGCAAGCCGAACTGGAAGCCCTGGGACGACATGACGATCACGAAACCCAGCACGAAGATCGCAACCAGCAATTCCAGCAAGGTGAAACCCGCGTGGCGATCGGCCTCATGGCGAGCCGCGTTCATGGGCCGTCGGCCGATGCCGGACCAAGGCGCCTGGTATCAAGGGTGATGCTGCGGGCGCTGGAGTCGCCGGGCCACGACACCTCCACGGTGACCGCAAACAGCGTTGTGCCCGCGGCATAGGATGTTCCAGGTGGCGGGCGAGGCGCCGCGACCGAGGCGAGCGGGACAACCCTGGTGCGCCAGTGAAATCCTCCCGCTTCATCGCCGCTCTGCTCTCCGGCGCGCAGCGTGCGGCCGGACAGCGTCTCGAGGCGCGACTTCGCCCGCGAGATGGCTTCCTGATACAGCGCCGATGTCCTGGCCGCACCGACCGAGCCGATGCCCTGGCCGAACAGCAGGACAAGTGCGGGCGCCGCGATCGCGAACGCCACCAGCACTTCCAGCAGCGTGAAGCCCCTCTCCCGCGGCGCGACCGCGGCAGGGCTGCCGCCTATGCGCGGGTAGGACACGGCGCACCTCTGATACCGGCATGCATGCCCTCGGCATTGTGACAGCGCGCCCGCGCCCGCGCGCGCCGTCGCCGGGGTGAAAGCGACATCTTGGTCAAATTGTCATCAATCTGTGGTCACAGGATTCCCCCGCGCCAAGCAGGATGGTGGAGTGATGATATTGGCCGCATCGAGACTGTATTGGACTGCTCCACCTGCGTGCAAGCCGCTGGCGGGTTGGTCGATCCCTGTCCACAGCCGCTATAAACGAGGGTAATGATGAACAAATCCTGGCTTTTCTCGCCGCTTGCCGTTGCCGCGGCCGCGGTTTCCCCCGCACAAGCCGACATCCTTGACGTGCGCTTCAGCGGCGTTGTCGCCTCCCAGGCTGGCACCAGCTTCTCTGTCGGCGGCGCCATCAATGGCGAGTTCACCTACAGCACGGACACCAATGCATTCCTTGGTTTCACCATCGGCGGCGTTTCCATCGCCCCGGGCTACGCCTCGACTGCCTTGCTCACCCCGGACCTCTTCTCCGCGCAATACCAGGCGCAGCTTTCGCCGGTGCAGCAGGGTGGCACGCTCAACAACACCTTCGCCGTCGACCTTGAGGGGCTTGCTCCCTGGCCGAGTGCGAACGCGGTCGCTTTGCTGACCAGTCCCGGTGCGCTCGCCACCAACCTCGACACCATCACCAACCCGAACGATATCTTTCCCAGCACGTTCGGCTACTTCATCGGCACGTCGAACGGCACCGGTATCCAGCAGGTCTCAGCTGATCTGACCAGCATCCAGGTGGCCGTCCCCGAGCCGGCGACCCTCGCTTTGCTGGCAGCCTCTTGCGTCAGCGTTGGCTTCCTGCGCCGCCGCCGGGCTTGAACCATCGCCTTTGCCATGGTCGAGGCGACGACGGAGCGCCCTAAAAGGCTGCTTCCTTCGATGCAGGCTACAGGCAGGGATAGAATGGCTTGATGACGGATGTTGCCCGGGCCAACGCGCCACCGGCGCTGGAAGCTTCCGGTGATCGCATCGGTAACCGAACTGATATCCACTCGCGATCCAGGATACCATCAACCGGTGTCGCGGCCGCGTGTACGCCTTAGTAACCAGGCCTAAGCTAGTCCTTCAACGCTCGGCCGGCTTCACGCTGATCGAGATGTTGGTAGTGCTGACGGTACTCGGCCTGCTAGGCGCCCTGGTGCTTGCCTATGGGCCTGTTCACAGTACGGGGCTGGGAATGCGTCTCGCCTCCGATACGGTCGCGCAAGCGCTCCGACTGGCCAGGACGCAAGCAATGGCAAGAAATTCGATGACGATGATCGTTTTCGACACTGCGGCGTCAGAGATGCGTCTCAACGATGGCGTCGCCCGCAGACTTCCAGTTGGGCTGTCCGTCAGGGTGACGACGCGTGCCGACGAGATAGCCGGCCCGCGCGGCGCCATCCTGTTCCTGCCTGACGGCAGTTCCAGCGGCGGCCAGGTCGAGCTGGCTGGCAACGGCCAGCGGTCGGCGGTGGTGGTGAACTGGCTGACCGGCCAAGTCTCCATCGTTGCGGGAGGTGGCATGACAGGTGCGACGCTGGCGGTGCGCTGAGACCGTCGCTCATCCGTCTTGGAAACTTCATGCAAATCCGGCTAGGCCATTTCATAGGCTTGCGGGTGGCCGGGCTTTGCCGTGCGAGCCTGAAAACGGAGCAATGACGCTGATGTACTCACGAGTTGCGGTCTTTGCCTTGCTGATCCTCCCATGGTTGGCGGCCCGCGCCGCCGAAGACGTCAAACCTGATAACATGCAGGTCTGCAGAACGCGCCAAGTCGAACTCGGCCGCAAGGCTGCGGAGTTCAAGGGCGATGATCGGATGAGGCGCCTCATCGAGGCCGATCTGCGCCGCGCTTCGAGAGAGGAGACGGAAGGCGACGACGACGAGTGCATCGAGGCGCTTGACCACGCGGCCAAGCTGCTCGCTGGCGACGCCTGATGCTGCCGTGCCACAAAGCCCATGCGGCCCGGCGTGATAATCAAGGGTTCAAAATGCAATTCTGCATTGCCAGCCGAAACTGTCGTTGCCAGAAGCCCGTCGCTTCCTGCCGTCCGCCAACGTCTGTTTTGACCTGTGAGAACCTAGAGGCCGACCGACCGCTTGCCGACGGCGACCATCTTTCCGCCCGAACTGCCAAACGGCCAATCGGGCAGGATGCTGGCCGCATAGCGTGCGAAACGGGGCACGAGACTATGCAGGTCAAAAAGTCCCCTGCAAACCGCTGAGGCGTTCAGGCCGGAAGGGTGTAGCGGCGCTCGATGGCGGCGCGTACCGCCCGACGCGCCTCGCCGGTGGATGACGCGTCCTGCTCGATGGCGCGCATCTCCAACGCCAGCTCGCCATCCTTGATGCTGGTCTTGACCCAGGCCGAGAAGTCCCCGCGCGCCCGGTGCCACTCCCAGGTCTCGTCGTCCACGCCGTCCGCCATCTCCAGGAACATGATCAGGTTGGTCGCGCGCAGGCGCAGCTTGCCCTCGGCACCGCGGAAGAAGAACGCCTTGTCGTCGCCCAGCTTGCCCTCGGCATACTTCCGCAAGTGCCGCCGCCGCTCCGTCGTGCCCGGGATCACCTTGAACCGGCGGGGCGCCGGGTCGGTCCGGCACATGGTCAGCACCTCCCCGCGCTCGACGCCCCCGGCGCCGTCCGGCTCAGGCAGGCCGTGCGCGCGGGCGAACACCGCCAGCGCGGCCTGCGCCTCGTCGCCGACCGCAAGCGCCCGGTCCACGCAGTCCAGCGTGCGGGGGGACAGCGCCTCGGGCCGCACGGTGACGAACATGAAGCCGCGCAGGCCGCGGGGCAGGGCGGTCGCGCCAGGGTCCCAGCTTGACGGCAGCATGTGGTGCGCCTTGTCGATCACCACGAAGTGCGGGCGTCCGGTACGCTCGCGGTGGGCCAGCAGTTCCGGCAGCAATCCCGCAAGGTAGCCGGGCCGGTCCTCCAGCTTCACGCCAAGCAGGTTCACCGCAACCGAGGATGCCGTCTTGCGCAGGATCTCCAGCATCGCCTCGGCCCGCGGCGCGTCCCCTGCCGTGCCGATGGCGATGGCGTCGCCCAGGCCTTCGTAGTCGCCCTCGGGGTCCATGACGACAAACACTGGAAGCCGCGTTCGGACAGGCGCTCCAGCAGCCCCGTGGTGAGCGTGCTCTTGCCGCCCCCCGATGTTCCGGTCAGCAACAGGCTTTGCCGCACCGGCACCAATGCCAGGCCGCTGCCGCCTGGCCTGTGCTCCCCATCAAGTGCTGCGGCCAGGGAACCTGCTGCCGGGGGTTGGCGGCGCCCACATCGGCCAAGTCGGTCGAGAGCCATAGGTCGACCAGCTCGGCGATGCCCGCGCCACGCTCGCCTTTGGTCACAAGGCGGCGGCCTCCTTCAGCCTGGGCAGGGCGTTGGCGACCGCCACCAGCATCCCACACAAATCCAGAAAGGCGAAGTCGTTCTCGGCATCACCCACCGCGACCACGTTGCGGGGCGAGACGTCCAGTTCCACAAGCGCCGCGCGCAGCCCGCTTTCCTTGTTGACGCCGGCGGGCAGCACCATGACGGCACCCTTGTTGAAGATGATCTGCAGTTCCAGCCCCATGTCGCGGATGGTGCCGTCGTAATCAGTGGCCAGGGCAACGTAATGCATGGCGCCAATTACCAGTGTGCGAGAGCCGGCACCCGCGACAGTTCCATGTCAATGAGCCGCAACAGCTTAGAGGTTCGGATTGGCTAGCAGGTAGAACAGCCCGCCGGCCAGAAGCATCGTGACCGGCAAGGTGAACAACCAAGCCAGACCGATGCGCACCAGCATGGACGTTTGCACACCCTGGCCGCCGGCGATCATGGTGCCGGCGATGCCCGACGTGATGATGTGCGTCGTGCTGACCGGCAGCCCGGTGAACCCCGCCACGCCGATCAGCGCCGAGCCCACCAACTCGGCGCTCGCTCCTTGGCCCGGCGTCATGTGCTGCTTGCCAAGGCGCTCGCCCAAGGTCCGCACGACGCGCTTGTAGCCCACCATGGTGCCGGCGCCGAGGCACAGCGCGCTCAGCACCCGCACCCAGGTCGGCGCGTATTGAACCGGCGGCCCCATTTCCTTCGCCAACTCGGCGGCCGCCGCCTTGTCGTCCTTGGAAGCGTCCTTCGCCTCCTTCACGTTGCGCATCTGCGCCAGCACGGCATACACGTCGCCGCGGATCTGCGCCTTGGTGCTCTTGTCCTCGGTCTTGGCAGCATCGGCGATGCCAGGGCCCGCTTGCTGCAACGCCTGCGCCGACTTCAGCGCCTGGTCCTTCACGTCGTCGCCGTAACGCTGGATGAGCGGGATCGCCTGCGTGGCATTCCGGCCCAACTGCGCCAGTTGCTGCGGCACTTCGGGATTCAGCGCGTAGGTCGCGGGCATCAGGCCGATGATGGTCAGCATGATCAGCCCGATGCTTTTCTGCCCGTCATTGGTGCCGTGCGAGAAGCTGACGGAGGTGCAGGTCAGGATCAGCAGGCCGCGCAGCCACCAGACCGGCGGCTCGTCGTCCTTCGGCGGCTCGAACAGATGCCCCGTCCGAACGGTCTTGAGCAGGGTCCAGTACAGCCCGCCCGCGCCCACCAGGCCGAGCACCGGCGAGATCGCCAATCCTTCCAGCACGGTGACGATCTGCTGCCAGTCCACGCCCTGCCCCAGGTCGCGCGACCGCAGCAGCGCATCGGACGCCGCCACCCCGATCAGCGCGCCGATGATGCAATGCGACGAGCTGTTGGGGATGCCGAACGCCCAGGTCGCGACGTTCCAGAGCAGCGCCGAGACGAACAGCGACACCAGCATCGGCAGCGCCGGCGCCCCGTCGGGCGGGGTCAGCACATCCGGCGGCAGGATCTCCACCAGCGCATAGGCCACGGCGATGCCGCCCACCAGCACGCCGACGAAGTTCAGCAGCCCGGACCAGATCACCGCCGCTACCGGCTTCAAGGAGTTGGTGTAGATCACCGTGGCGACGGCATTGGACGTGTCGTGGAAGCCGTTCGTCGCCTCGAACGCCAGCACCAGGATGAAGCAGCCGACCAGCATGGCGATGACGGCGGCGGAAGACGGGGCGAAATGGACGAGCATGCGTATCTCCGGCGGTGGTTCCGCATAGCCGGGTGTTGCGGGCGCAGACATGGCAATGCCGTGACATTCGACGGCGGGTCACACGTCGCGGCGGCCCGTGCTCAAGACGAAGATGGCCGCCAGGCCTGCAAACAGAATCACCCCCGACCAGGCGCCGACAGGCCAGGCGCTCAAAGGATTGTGCCGGAGCGCCACGCAGGCCAGCGTCACCCAGCCCACGACGCAGCCTGCGGCGATGCCGTTATCGACGAACAGGTCCCATAACTCCCGGACGCCTCGCCTGAACAAGGCCGTCATGCCGGCACCGTCCTGCCGCGGCGCAGCCACCCGGCGACGGCAACGGAAAGCATGAAGTAGCAAAGCCCGAGCACCAGGATCGCGAAATCCTCGGCCGGCCACGCCAACCCGGCGCCCTCCCCCGTCCAGAACGTGCCAAGGCTCAGCAGCGTCGCGCCGACGAGCCGCTTGAGGGTGTTCTCAGGGATGCGGGTGACCGGGCCGTGCAGCAGCGACCCGAGGACCATCACCGCAGCCAAGGCGGCCAGCGCGCCGAAGGTCGCCGGGCGCAGCAGTTCGACGTTGCCGGCGCCGACGGCGACGACGATGAAGATCACCTCAAGCCCTTCGATCAGGGTCGCCTGGAACGATGCCGCGATGCCGGGCCCGTCCCAGCGGAGGACGGGCCCGATGCGCCCGACCCGCTCCCGATGCCGCCGGTAGGCGGCGGCCTCGTCGCGCAACGGGATGATGCCCGCCGCCCGGCGTGTCGCCTTGCGCAGCCAACGCATGCCGAACAGCACGAGCAGAACGCCGATGACGAGCCTGCCCGAGCCGAGTGGAAGCGCGCCGAGGCTTGCGCCGAACAGCGCGAGCAGAACGAGCAAGCAGGCCAACGCGCTTCCGGCGCCTGCGAAGGCCGGCCGCCATCCCCGCGTCGCACCAACGGCGAGGACGACGGTGAACGCTTCGATGAACTCGACGAACGACGCCATGCCGGACGTGACGAATGCCGACAATGCCTGTGATGTCATGGCGCGCCACCCCTGCGATATGGTGTCGCAGCCAGGAACCACGTCCGATCTTAAAAGACCAGATTCGAAGCGCCAGACTTGAGGTTCATGTCATGGAACCATCACGCCGGCTGTTGTTTTTACGTT
>CAXSFF010000096.1:0-8023 GCA_964236035.1 uncultured Acetobacteraceae bacterium | reverse complement strand
GCCGCCGCGTCCGGCACGGTGAAGAAGCGCATCAGGATGTGCGGCAGCCCGGCGGTGCCGAACATCAAGGCAAGGCCCAGCGAGATGGTGCCGACGGCGCTGGAGACGAACGCGCCCGGCGCCATGATCGCCATGTGCTTGGGGTGCACCTCGACCGCCTTGGCGAACATCGCCGTCACGTCGAAGTTGTAGAAGCGCAGCACCATGAACGCCATGAAGCTGGCGCCGCCCAGCAGCATCACCGCCTTGATGATCTGCACCCAGGTCGTGGCGAGCATGCCGCCGAACGTCACGTAGCAGATCATCAGCACGCCGACGATCACCACCGCCTGCCAATAATCCAGCCCGAACAACAGCTTGATCAGCTGCCCGGCGCCGACCATCTGCGCGATCAGGTAGAACGCCACCACCACCAGGGTGCCGCTGGCGGACAGCACGCGCATCTGCGTCTGACCCAGCCGGTACGACACCACGTCGGCAAAGGTGTACTTGCCGAGGTTGCGCAGGCGCTCGGCCATCAGGAACATGACGATCGGCCAGCCGACCAGGAAGCCGATCGAATAGATCAGCCCGTCATAGCCGTTGGAGTACACCAGCGCCGCGATGCCCAGGAACGACGCCGCCGACATGTAGTCGCCGGCGATCGCCAGCCCGTTCTGCAGCCCCGTGATCCCGCCCCCCGCGGCGTAGAAATCCGACGCCGACTTGGTGCGGCGCGCGGCCCAGAAGGTGATAACCAGCGTGACGCCGACGAACGCCAGGAACAGGCCGATCGCGATCAGGTTGAGCGGCTGCTTCTCGACTTGGCCCAGATCGGGGCCTGCGGCCTGCGCCACCATCGGCATCAGGCCCAGCAATGCAGCGGGCAGCGCCCTCGCCATGCGGATCATCGGGCGGCCCTCGCCAGCGGGATGCCGGGTTGCGGCGAGGAACGCTCCGCCTGCCCCACGACCTCCCGCGTCAGGCGGTCGAACTCGGAGTTCGCCCGCACGACGTACACCGCCGTCAGCACGATCGCCACAACGATGACGCCAAGGCCCAGCGGGAAGGCTACGGTGAACGGCCCGGCGCCGATCGGGGTCGCCGCGGCGCTGGGGTCCAAGGCCACCAGCAAGATGAAGCCGCCATAGATGACCACCATGACGACGAGCAGCGTCCAACTGAAGCTGTTGCGCTTGCGCTCCAGCTCCTGGAACGCCGGATTGCTCCGGATGCGGCTGATCTCGGCGGCATTCATGACGGCTTCCCCTCTGCGACGACCGTCTTCCGATCGCTTGTTGTTTGCTGGCGCCGGTTCGCGACGCCATTTCAGCTTGCGTGCATAGCAATCCAGCGCCTTGGCACGCAAGCGCCCATGACGGTCAGTCGCGGCGGTCAGATGTACTTTAACGCCACGATGCCGCCGACCGCCAGCACGGCGGTCCCGCCCAGCACCAGCGCCAGCCGTTTCTCGATGAAGTGGCGCACGCCCTCGCCGAAATAGCGCAGCAGCAGCGCGATCAGCAGGAACCGCGCCCCCCGCGTGACCACGCTGGCGGCGACGAACGTCAAGAAGTCGAACCGCGCCGCGCCCGAGGCGATGGTGATGATCTTGTACGGGATCGGCGTCAGGCCCTTGATGAGGATGATGTACAGGCCGTATTCCGCGAACCGGGCCTGGAACGCCGCGTAGGCGTCCTCGTAGTGGTAGAACTGCAGCAGCGGGCGGGCGACCTGGTCGAACAGCGCGTAGCCGATCAGGTAGCCCAGCATGCCGCCGAACACGCTGCCCACGGTGCAGATGGCGGCATAGTGCCAGGCCCGGTGCGGCCGCGCCAACGCCATCGGCACCAGCAGCACGTCCGGCGGGATTGGAAAGAAGCTGCTCTCGACGAAAGCGACGATGCCCAGCCAGAGCGGCGCCAACGGGCTGGCCGCAAGCTGCAGGACACGGTCATAGATGCGGCGGAGCATGGGACGGGTCCTTGAGATCGTGGGCGTGCCATGCCACGCACCCGCCGGCGGTTCAACGGCTGGAGCGCCCGGCAAGCTGCCGCTACACTATCGAACGAAGCAAGAGGTCCCGCATGCGTCCGTCCCGAATCCTGATCCCACTCGCCTGCGCGGTGGCCCTGTCATCCGTCGCCGGGGCTGCCCGCGCGCAGCCGCGGCCGGCGCCCTCCGGCCCACCGCATGCCTGGCTGTTCGGCGCCTGGACCGGCGGGCTGTTCCCCGTGCTGGACGGGCAGCTCGAGCAGGATTGCCGCACCGGCCGCACCGTGGTGTTCGCGCAGGACGTGGTCGGGCACGCCTCGCTTACCGGGTCCGACATGGCGCAGAGCGTGATCGAGACGGTGCGCACCACGCCGACGGGGGCCGAGTTCCGCTTCACGCCGCAGCCCGGCGACCCAAAGCCTGGCGACACGGGGTTCGGCTGCACCGACCCGAACGAGCTGCCAGTGCTGCGCGAAAGCCCCACCACCATCAGCTTCCCGCGATGCGCGGCGTTCCCGTACCGGCTGGAGCGTTGCACGACGCGGTGACAGGGTTCAGCAGGGCAGCGTGACGCAGGCCTTGACGCCGCCCATGGCGCGGTTGCTCAGCACCACGTCGCCGCCATGCGCCCGCAGGATGTTGCGGGCGATCGGCAAACCGAGCCCGGTGCCGCCGGTTTCCCGGTTGCGGCTGCCCTCCAGACGGTGGAACGGCTCGAACACGCGGTCCAGCTCGCCGGACGGGATGCCTGGGCCTTCATCCTCCACCAGCATCACGAGCATCCCGCTTGCCGGCGTGGCCAGGCTGATCCGCGCGCTGCCGCCGTAGTTGAGGGCGTTGAGCACCAGGTTGGTGAGCGCGCGCTTGATGGCCACGGGACGCATCCGCACGACCTGGTGCGGCGGCCCTTCATAGGCGAGCCGGCCGGCGACCTCGGGCCGCGCATCGCCGGCCTCGTCCAGGATGGTGCGCAGCAGCTCGGCCAGGTCGAAGGCTGCCGGCGCTTCGGACGCGGCGTCGTCGCGGCCGAACGCCAGGGTGGCGGCGACCATGGCCTCCAGCTCGTCCAGGTCGGCCAGCATCTTGTCGCGCTGCTCCTCGTCCTCCATCCACTCCGCCCGCAGCTTGAGCCGGGTGACGGGCGTGCGCAGGTCGTGCCCGATGGCGGTCAACAGGAAGGTGCGGTCCTGCACGAAGCGGCGGATACGGGTCGCCATGGTGTTGAAGGCGGCAGCGGCCTGCTGCGCCTCCGCGGTCCCCGTCTCCGGCAGCGGGGCGGCGTTGACATCGCGCCCGAGGCGGTCGGCGGCCACGGCCAGGTCACGCATCGGGGCGCTAAACTGGCGCACCGCCCAGATCACCAGGAGCGCCGCCGCGGCCGACATCAGCACGAAGGCCAGCACCAGGCTTTCGGACCAAAACGGCAGGAACCGGCCCAGCCGAAGCTGCACGTTCAGCCACTCGCCGGTCGGCAGCCGCATGCTCAGCATCATTCGCTGCTGGTCGGGCGTGCCGCGGATCGACAGCTCCCGCCAGCGCAGGGGGCCCGGCATCGCCGTCAGCTGCATGCTGATCCGCACGGTCCGCTGCACGGCGCCAGGCGTCGGCTCCAGGTCGCTCGGCAACGCGACCGCGTCGATGGTGGCCATCAAGCCGGGTTCGGCGTCAAGGTCGCGCAACGCCTGCTCGCGCTGCTCCGGCGGCGCCGTCACGACGGAGCGGTACACGCTGGCCACCCGCAGGCCGAGTTCCTGCAACTGCGCCAGGCGCTGGATGTCCTGCCGGTCGAAGGCCTGGATGGCCAGACCGGCCAACTGGATCAGCGCCAAGCCTGCCAGCAACAGCATCGCCGTGCGGGTGGCCAGGCTGTGTATGACCAGACTGCGCGGCCAGAGCCGAACCTTCAAGTCACGCCCGCCTGACATCCGCAGCGAGCACGTAGCCGCCGCCCCGCACCGTCTTGATCAGTTGCGGCTGGCCGCCGTCGCCCTCCAGTTTGCGGCGCAGGCGGCTGACCGCGACATCGATGGCGCGGTCGAACGGCCCCGCCTGCCGCCCGCGCAGCAGGTCCAGCAGCATGTCGCGGGTCAGCACCCGGTTGGCGCGCTCCACCAGGGCCAGCAGCAGGTCGTACTCCCCGCCGGTCAGCGGCACCTCGACCTGCTCGGGGTTCAGCAGGCGGCGGCGCGCGGGCTCGATGGTCCAGCCGGCGAAGTGCAGGTGGGCTGCCACGTCCTCGGAGCGCCGCTCCGCACGATCGGCGGTGCGCCGCAGCACGGCGCGCATGCGGGCCAGCAGCTCGCGCGG
Source organism: uncultured Acetobacteraceae bacterium (assembly GCA_964236035.1). Taxonomy (GTDB): domain Bacteria; phylum Pseudomonadota; class Alphaproteobacteria; order Acetobacterales; family Acetobacteraceae; genus CAXSFF01. The sequence goes on along the minus strand of CAXSFF010000096.1, from coordinate 3,742 downwards.
GTTGAACGGCTTCGGCATGTAGTCGTCGGCGCCCAGCTCCAAGCCGATGATGCGGTCGGTCTCCTCGCCCATCGCCGTCAGCATCACGATGGGGACGTCCGACCGCGCCCGCAGCCAGCGCGCGACATCGAGCCCGCCCTCGCCCGGCAGCATCAGGTCGAGCACCACGAGCTGGAAATGCCCGGCCGGCCACGCCCGCCGCGCCTCCCGCGCGTCCCGCACCGCGGTCACCCGGAAACGGTGCCGCTCGAGGAAACGCGCCAGCAGGTCGCGTATCTCGCGGTCGTCGTCCACGACCAGGATGTGCGGCATCGTCTCCATGCCGGCAACCTACCGGCCGCCGCCGGCGCTGGCGAGAACGTGGCTGGCGGGCGTTGCAATTGGTTGCACTTCATCGGCGAACGGCCTTGGCTGCGGCGGATGTGGCCGGCAAGGATCGTGGCATGACGCTGCCGGGGCTGCGCCCCGGATTGCGCCAAGACATTGAGCGCCTGATCCGGCTCGACGCGGACTTCGCCGGCATCGAGGCGGCAGCGGGTGCGTTGCCATGGCGGGTGCGGGCCGGTGGGTTCGCCGGGTTGCTGCAAGCGATCGTGGGGCAGCAGATCAGCAGCCAGGCGGCATCCGCGATCTGGCTTCGCCTGGCGGCCCTGCCCGGCGCGCTGCAGCCCGGCGGCTTGCTGGCCTGCGACGACGGCGCCCTGCGCGCGGCCGGCCTGTCGCGGCCGAAGGTGGCGCATGCGCGCTCGCTTGCGGCGGCGTTCCTGGATGGCCGCCTCGATGCCGTCCGGCTGGCTGCGATGGGCGACTCCGAGGTGGTCGCCGCCATCACGGCAGTCAGCGGCCTGGGCCTGTGGACGGCGGAGATCTACCTGCTGTTCGCGCTGCAGCGCCCGGACGTGTTCCCCGCCGGCGATCTCGCGCTGGCGGCGGCGGTTGCCGACCTGAAGCGGCTTGCATCGCGGCCAACCCCACGCCTGTTGCGGGACCTTGCTGCCGCCTGGTCGCCGCACTGGGCGGTGGCGGCCCGGCTGCTGTGGCACCATTGGCGGTTCCGCACTGGGCGGCCAAGCATGGACGACATCGTTCCGCCGTAGTGGCTGGTCAGTTCGTCACCTGAGATAGGCAATCACAACAGCCGCCGACCACCATGGCGTCCCCCAAGACGCAAACTGTCGTCATTTATGAGATTTAATCAAATAAGGCATGATGCTGTGTTGGATATGACGATTGTTCAAGCAGTGCAGAAGAATGGGCATGCTGACTTGCGGGGGCATTACCGGTTTTTCCCGACGCTGTTCTGCATCTGTCGTGCCGATTGCGCCGTAAGTGCCTCGTCAGGAGACACTAAATGACTCAGCTTCGTATCTTGTTCGTGGATGATGACGTGCTCGCCCAATGGACGCTGACCGAAACCCTTCATCAAGCCGGCTTCGTGGTGACCAGCGTCTGCCGCGCGGCCGATGCGTTGCAGCTGCTCCAATCCTCCGCCGACTTCGACATCCTGCTGACCGACGTTGCCCTGCCAGACAGCGTGAGCGGCGTCGAGCTGGCTGACAGCTGGCGCCGGGTCTATCCGAAGCGGCCAGTCATCTACCTTACCTATCTCCCCCGCGCGGCGGTCGGCTCCCTGGAGGAAGGCGAGGCTTTCATCCAGAAGCCGTGCTTCGGCGATGCCTTGCTCGAGGTCATCGACGAGGTGTTGGACGAAGGCGTGCTGCACGTCTTCGACAAGCCCACCGCTCGCCGCTCCGCGCTGGTGCATTGATCAGCCGGTGCGCGCCTCTGCAACGCCGTCGGTCGTCTCGCTGCCGCGGCGCCATTTATGCGTGCTGGTACCAAAGGCCAGCACGGCGCCATCGGCATCCTTGATCTCGCCGCGTGCGAAATACAACGACCGGCCCTGGGTCACGAGTTCGCCGATGCCGTAGATGTGGCCCTCGCGCGCCTGCCCCGTGAAATGCCCGGCTAGGTCCACGGTGACCGAGTGGCGGCGATGACCGGGCGTGCTCGACCACAGCCCGCACATCGCGCCGACCTCGTCCAGGATCGACAGCAGGATGCCGCCGTGCACGATCCCTGCCCGGTTCAGGTGCAGCGGCGTCAGCAGGACGGCGACGCGGACCAGCCCGTTGCGCCACTCCAGCAGCTCGGTGCCGAGTTGCGTGTGGAAATCGGCGTTGGCGCCGGAAAACGGGTGCGTGGTCATGGACGCGCATTGGCGCAAGCGGGTGGCGGCGTCAATCGCTACATGGCCACCGCCTGGATGGCGGTCTCCAGCTCGGCGAAGCTCGGCATGTGTTCGTTCGGCGCCATCTTGCGGCCGGTCTCGACGCTGATCTGCGGCGGGTTGCCGTGCAGGTGGGTGACCAGCACGGCGCGGATGACCTCGAAGAACTTGGCCTCCTCCTCCACCACGCCCTTCATGCGCGCCGACACGGGGCCGGCCATCCCATAGGCCAGCAGCACGCCGAGGAACGTGCCGACCAGCGCGCCGCCGATCATGGCGCCCAGCACGGCGGGCGGCTCGTTGATGTGCGACATCGTCTTGATGACGCCCAGCACGGCGGCCACGATCCCCAGCGCCGGCAGCGCGTCGGCCATGCTCTGCAGGGCGTGGCTGCCGTGCAGCTCCTCGTGCAGGGTCTTCTTCAGCTCGCGGCCCATCACGTCGTCGATCTGATGCGGGTCGTCGGCGTTCATCCCGACCATGCGCAGGTAGTCGCAGATCAACGCCGTGACGTGGTGGTTGGCCAGAATCTTGGGGAACTTCTGGAAGGCGAGCGACTCCTCGGGCTTCTCGATGTGCGCCTCCAGCGCCATCGCCCCCTTGGTGCTGGCCAGCCTGGTGAAATAGTACAGCAGGCTCAGCAGCTCCACGTAGTCGGCCTTGTGGTAGGCGGCGCCTTTCAGAATTTTCTTGATGCCGCCCAGCGTGTGCTTGATGCCGTGCATGTTGTTGGACATCACGAACGTGCCGATGGCGGCGCCGCCGATGGTCAGCAGCTCGAACGGCATCGCTTCGATCAAGGGCTCCAGGCTGCCGCCGGACATGATGTAGCTGCCGAACACGCACGCCAGCAGGAAGCCCAGGCCGCCGAGGGTCAGCATCGCCTTAAATCCTCGGCTTCGCGGCGGCGTCGCGCAGCACGACGATGGCGATGCGGCGGTTGGCGGCGGCCAGCGGGTCGGCGGGCAGCAGCGGGTCGCGGTCCGCGGTGCCCGTCACCGTCCGCACCCGGCTTTCCGGCAACCCAGCGTCGGCGAACAGGCGCCGGGTCGCGTTGGCGCGCTCGGCCGACAGCTCCCAGTTGCTGCGGTCGCTGGCGCCGCGGAACGGCGTGGCGTCGGTGTGCCCGGTGATCGACAGCGACTCCGGCAGCTTCATCAGGACGGGGACGATCTTGCCCAGCAGCACCTTGGCGCGGTCGTTCAGCACCGCCGACCCCGTGGCGAACATCGGCAGCTTGTCCTCGTCGACGATCTGGATGCGTAGCCCCTCCGGCGTCATGTCGACGGAGAGCTGATGCGCAAGCTCGGCCAAGCCGGGATCGTGCGAGATCACGTCCTTGATCTGCTGCGCCGCTTGCTGCAGCGACGCCCGTTCGAGGCGGTCCTGCTCGGCCCGACGCTCCTGCAGCGCCTGGCGTTCCTGGCGTTGCTGCTCGCCGCTTTTCGCGCCGTCGGGCGACGCCATCAGCCCGGCGACGGAGGCGGGCTCGACCTGGTCGCCCAATCGCGG
>CAXSFF010000095.1:0-8091 GCA_964236035.1 uncultured Acetobacteraceae bacterium | reverse complement strand
TCTTCCAGTTGCTGCGCAGCCGGCTCACCCCGAACGGCGTCTTCGTCGTCAACCTGGGCGGCAGCGACGCGCTGGTGCGCCGCCTGGCCATGACCATCACGAGCGTCTTCCCCGGCGCCGAGTTCTGGGACGTGCCGGACAGCGGCAACAAGGTCGGCCTGGCGACGCCGCAGCCGAACCTGCAGGCACGGATGGGCGCCTTCAGGCCGCCCCAGCTCGGCATCGACCTGGCCCGCTGCGACGTCGATCTCGCGGCGATGGCGCAGGCCGCGCATGGCCCCGTCGCCATCGACCCGGCCCTCGTGCTGACGGATGATTTCGCGCCGACCGAGTACCTGAACCAAGAGTGATATCAATGGCAACGGCGTCCAACTCTTCTCCCCTCCCCCTGCGGGAGGGGCTGGGGGAGGGGTCAAGACGCGCTATTCGCCGTGTAGCCACCCCTCCTCCCGGCCTCCTCCCGCAAGGGGAGGAGGAGCAGTGCAGCGGTCAACGCCCGATGCCGTTGCCATGAGCGCCGCGTCCCGCCCGTTGAGCCGCTGGGTCACGCCGGCGTTGCTGGCCGCCATCTTCGCGCAGGGCTTCCTCAGCATGGGCTTCCAGCTGGTCGCCTCGCGCCTGCTGGCACCCGTGTTCGGGACCACCCTGTTCGTGTGGGCGACGATCATCTCCACGTTCCTGGCGGCGTTCAGCCTGGGGGCGCTGGGCGGCGGGCTTTGCTCGCGGATGCGCGCCGGCCACATCCGCACGGCGCTCGTCGCGATCGGGATCGTCGGCGCCGGCGGCTTCGCCTTCACCGCCGGGTTCGGCCGCCTCGTCATCGAGCAGCTGGACGCTATGACCAGCGACATGGCGGTCTCGCTCGGCGGCGCGTGCCTGGCGCTGTTCCTGGTTCCGACCGCCGCGATGTCGTGCGTGCTGCCGATCATCACGGAGGCGCTGATCGTCCGCGGCACGCCCGGCGGCCTGTCGACGGGCGTGGTCTACGCCGTCAGCACGGTCGGCAACATCGCGGGGGTGATGACGACCGCGTTCTGGCTGGTCCCCCATCTCGCCACGTCGCGCATCCTGTCGCTGTGGGCGGTCTCGGCGGCCGCGTGCTTCGTCGTGTTCTACCTGGTGATCGCCGCCGTGCCGTTCCCGGACGCGCCAGCGCCGCTCAGCCGCCGTTGATGGTGAGGATGGTGCCGGACGTGTAGCCGGAGCGCGGGCTGGCAAGGAAGGCGACGGCGTTGGCGATCTCCTCGGGCTGCGCCGGGCGACCGAACGCCATGCCGGCGGTCAGCTCCTGCCAGCGCGCCGCGTCGCCCAGCTCCCGCTCCGCCCGCGCGCGCAGCAGCATGACCAGCCGGTCAGTGCCGACGGGGCCGGGGTTGATGCCCACCACCCGCATGCCGTCCTTTGGCGCGGCGCGGCCCAGCGCGCGGGTGAACGCCATCAGCGCCGCGTTGCCGGCGCTGCCGGCGATGTAGTTCGGGTCAAACTGCTCGCCGGCCGCGCCGATGACGTTGACCACGACGCCGGAGCGGGCTTGCAACGCCGGGTAGAGCGCGCGGGTGAGGCCGATGAAGCCGAACACCTTGAGGTCCCACGCCGCGCGCCAGGTCGCGTCGTCCACGGCCAGCAATCCGCCCGGCGGGATGGCGCCAGCGTTGTTCACCAGGATGTCTACATCGCCGGCACCCTGCGCCAGGCGGATGACTTCGGCATGCTGGCTAAGGTCGGCGGCCAATGTTTCGACGCGGACCTGGTGGCGGCTGCGGATTTCGGCGGCGGCGCTCTCCAGCGCCACAGGCTCGCGCGACACCAGCAACAGGTCGCAGCCCTCCTCGGCCAGCAGGCGGGCGGAAGCGGCGCCGATGCCCTTCGAGCCGCCAGTGACCAGGGCGCGTTTGCCGGCCAGATGCAGGTCCAAGCCGAACTCCTGTCGATCGGATGCACGCAAGCGTTGCGTGAGCTTGGCGGGCTGTCAATCAGCCCATTGGCGGCTGGACCGGTTCGTCCCTAAAGTCGGTGATGGACAGTTCCAAGCTGACCGGCGCCGAGCTGGGAATGGTCGCGACGGCCGCGGACTTCACCCGCCGGGTGATCACGCCATCGGCCGCGGCGTGGGACGCCGAGGGCAGCCCGCTGCCCCGCGCCGTCGTGCGGGAATGGGCCGCGTTGGGGCTGAACGCGTTGCAGGTGTCGCACGCGAACGGTGGCGGCGGCGCCAGCTTCCACGCCAAGATCGCCGTCGCCGAGACGCTGGCCTCCGCCTGCATGGCCAGCGCCTTCGCGCTCAACAACATCCAGGGCTCGGTCACGCGCATGGAACGGGAAGGCTCGCCGGAGCAGATCGCCCGCTACCTGCCGGACCTGGTGGCCGGAACGACGATTTGCGCGCCCTCCCTCACCGAACCCGGCGCCGGCAGCGACTTCGCCGCCATCGCCACCCATGCGGCGAAGGTCCGCGGCGGCTGGGAGCTGGACGGCGAGAAGGCCTGGGTCACCAATGGCGTGATCGCCGATCTGTCCGTGCTGTATGCCCAGACCGAGGCCGGCGCGGGCGCACGAGGGATCGCCAGCTTCATCGTCGACCTGCATGCGCGCGGCGTCGAGCGGCTGCCCGACGCCGTGATCGGCGGGTCGGCGATCGGCAGCGCCGGCTTCCGGCTGACGCGGGTGCGGGTGCCGGACGCGGATCTGTTCGCGCCGCCGGGTCAGGCGTTCAAGCGGGCGCTGCGCGGGATCACGGCGGCGCGGACGCACGTCGCCGCGATGGCATGCGCGACGGTGGCCAGCGCGCTGCGCATCGCGGTCGACTACGCCGGCACGCGGCAGGCGTTCGGGCGCACGCTGTTGGAACACCAGGGCCTGCGCTGGCAACTAGCCGCCGTGGCCACCGAGCTGGAGGCGGCGCGGCTGCTGACCTATCGCGCGGCCGACATCGTGGCGGGCGGCGGCGACGCGCAGGTCGAGGCGGCGTTCGCCAAGAAGTACGCGGCGGAGATGGCGACGCGCAGCATCGCCGCCTGCATGCAGGCGATGGGCGCCGAGGGGCTGCGGCCGGAGCATGGGCTGGGCCGCCACCTGGTGTCGGCCCGCATCGCGGCCTATGTCGACGGCACCACCGAAATGCAGAACGAGCGCATCGCCGCCGCCTTGCTCGCCCGTTACGGCAGCCTGCGGCCATGATGCGCGATCGCTGGGTGCCAAGCTACGGCGCGGCGGTGGCCGGGATCGGCGACGGGGCCACCATCATGCTGGGCGGCTTCGGCGTCGCCGGGGTGCCGCTGGGCCTGATCGCGGCGGTGGCGCGCCTCGGCGTCGGCGGGCTGACGGTGATCTCCAACAACGCCGGTTTCGGCGGCCCCGACCTGACCCGGTGGCTGGAGGCGGGCATCGTGTCGCGGATCATCTGCTCGTATCCGCGCACCTCGCCGACCTGCGTGGCATTGTGGCGGCAGGGCCGGCTGCAGCTCGAGATCGTGCCGCAGGGCACCTTGGTGGAACGCATGCGCTGCGCCGGCGCCGGGCTGGGCGGCGTGTACTCGCCGGTTGCGGCCGGCACCCTGCTGGCGGAGGGCAAGGAGCAGCGCATGATGGATGGGCGCCAGCACGTCCTGGAACTGCCGCTGGCCGCCGATTTCGCGTTGATCCGGGCGGCGCGCGCCGATCGGTTCGGCAACCTGGTCTACAACAAGACCGCCCGGAACTTCGCTCCCGTGATGGCGACGGCGGCGCGCGTCGTGGTGGTCGAGTGCGCGGAGTTCATGGCAACGGGCGCGCTGGACCCAGAGGCCGTGGTGACGCCTGGCATCTTCGTCGATCGCATCGTGCACGAAGGCAGCCCCGCATGACCCCGCTCACGCGCGAGCAGATGGCGGCGCGGCTGGCGCGGGCGATCCCGGCCGGGTCGTTCATCAACCTGGGCATCGGCTTGCCGACCTTGGTCGCACGCCATGTCCCAGCCGACCGCGGCGTGACCCTGCACAGCGAGAACGGCATCCTGGGCTTTGGCGGACCGCCCGCGGTGGGCGCCGAGGACATGGACCTTACGGACGCCGGCAAGCAGCCGATCACCATGCTGGAAGGCGGCTGCTACATGGACAGCGCGCTGTCGTTCGTGATCATGCGGGGCGGCCATCTCGACATCGCCGTGCTCGGCGGGTTCGAGGTGTCGGGCCGCGGCGACCTGGCGAACTGGTGGACGGGGGAGCCCGACAGCCCGCCCGGCGTCGGCGGGGCGATGGACCTAGCCAGCGGCGCCCGGGGAATCTGGGTCATCATGGAGCACCGTACCCGCGACGGCCGCCCGAAAGTGGTCGAGCAGTGCAGCTATCCGTTGACGGCGGCCGGGGTGGTGACGCGGATTTTCACCGACCTCGCCGTGTTCGCCGTCACGCCGGCGGGCCTGCTGCTGCAGGAGATGACGGACGGGCTTGACCTGGTGGCGTTGCAGGCGGTGACGGGGCCACGCATCAGGGTGGATTGACGGGCCGCAGAGGCGAAGGATGGCGACATGAAACGACGATCCCTGCTGGGCATGGCGGCCGCCTCGCTGGCCGCGCCGAGCCTGGTGCGCGCCGAAAGCGAGCGCGTGCTGCGGTTCATCCCGCAATCCGACGTGACCGCGCTCGACCCCGTGTGGACCTCCGTCTACGTCACCCGCAACCATGCCTACCTGGTGTTCGACACGCTGTACGGCCAGGACGACGGCTTCCGCGCGCAGCCGCAGATGGTCGCCGGCGCCACCACGGAGCAGGACGGCAAGCTGTGGCGCATGACGTTGCGCGACGGCCTGCTGTTCCACGACGGCACGCCCGTGCTGGCGCGGGACTGCGTGGCCAGCATCCGCCGCTGGGGCCGGCGCGACGCGTTCGGCCAGACCTTGATGGGCGTGACCGACGAGTTGTCCGCAGCGGATGACAAGACCATCGTGTTCCGCCTGAAGGCGCCGTTCCCGCTGCTGCCGGACGCGCTCGGCAAGGTCGGCTTCAACATGCTGCCGATCATGCCGGAGCGCCTGGCCAACACCGACCCGTTCAAGCAGGTGACGGAGATGGTCGGCAGCGGCCCATTCCGCTTCGTCGCCGACGAGCGTGTCGTGGGCGCCCGCGCGGTCTACCGCCGCTTCGACCAGTACCGGCCGCGGCAGGACGGGGTCGCCGCCTGCACCGCCGGGCCGAAGATCGCGTACTTCGACCGCATCGAGTGGAACGTCATCCCGGACATGGCGACGGCGGTCGCGGCGATGCAGCGCGGCGAGGCGGATTGGTGGGAGCAGCCATCGTTCGACCTGCTGCCGCTGGTCAGGCGCGACCCCGACCTCGCCACCTCAGTGGTCGAGGTGACGGGGAACATCGGCATCATGCGGTTCAACCAGCTGCACCCGCCCTTCGACAACCCCGCCATCCGCCGCGCGTTGCTGCCAGCCCTGAACGAGGCAGACTTCATGCAGGCGATCGCTGGCGACGCGCGCGACGCCTGGCGCGCCGACGTCGGCTTCTTCCCGCCGGGCCTGCCGATGGCCAGCGACGCCGGGTTGCGTCAGGTCACGGGACCGCGCGACATCGACCGGGCGCGGCGGGAGATCGTGGCGGCCGGCTATGCCGGGGAGCCCGTCGTGGTGCTGACGCCGTCGGACTACCCGCGGATCAACGCCCTCGCCAACGTGGCCGCCGACATGTTGCGAAAATGCGGCTTGAACGTCGACCTGCAGGAGATGGACTGGGGCACCGTGACCCAGCGGCGCGCCAGCAAGGCCGCGCCCGCGCAAGGCGGCTGGAGCGTGTTCTTCACGACGCTGACGGGGAACGACATGGCAAGCCCGGCGACCAACCTCGCGCTGCGCGGCAACGGCGCCGCCGGCTGGTTCGGCTGGCCGACTGCGCCGAAGCTGGAGGCGTTGCGGGACGAGTGGCTGGCCAGCGCGAACAGTGCTGATCAGCAACGCATCGCTGCCGAAATCCAGGAGCAGGCGTTTGTCGACGTGCCGTTCTTGTCGCTTGGGCTGTTCTTCCAGCCGACCGTGCAGCGGACCAGCCTTGAAGGCGGCCTCAAGGGCATGCCGCTGTTCTGGAACATCCGCCGCCGTGCCTGAAGCTGCCGTCAGTTCGGCAACGCCTCCGTGAAACGATCGTATTGCCGCAGCAGATCCTCCGGGCCGCCGTAGATCGCAATGCACCCGGCTTTGCGCAGCTCAGCTTCCGGGAAGCCGCCACACAGCACGCCGACCGCGCGAAGCCCGGCCTTGCCGGCCGCCTCCGCGTCATACGGGGTGTCGCCGATGACCAGGACATCGGCGGGCGTGATGCCATCGAGTTTCTTCATGGCGGCCTGGAAGATATCCGGGTGTGGCTTCGACTTCTCGGCATCCTCCGAGGAGGTCTGCTCGTCGACCAGGTCCTCGATTCCAGTGATGCTCATGTACGTCTCGACTTCGTCAGCTTTGGCAGATGACGCGAGCACGGTCCGGATGCCGTCGTTGCGGAGGCGTTCAAACAATGCCTTCACGCCCGGGAAAGCCTGTATCTGGGAAAGGTAGCGTTGCTTGAGCACCTTGCCGCGGTGCGTCTCAAGCTCCTCGCCTTTAGCCTCTATCTCTTCCTGCGTCAGGAACACCGGCAGCAACTGGTCGCCGCCCTTGCCGATCTGCTGACGGATTTGGTCGAACTCGAAATCGTGGCCGAAATCCTTGAAGGCGTCCTGCCAAGCCTTCGCATGCAGGTCGACGGAGTCGACCAGGGTTCCATCGACATCGAAAATAACAGCTTTCAGCATGACCAAACCCCAACACCATCAGGGAAGCTCAAGCCTGCTTCGAGCCGTAAAGTTGCGTGCCCGGCCCGCGTAGCGCGTGCGTCAGGTGGGCTGGTCCGGAATGCTGCCGACCAGTTGCCGCAAGGCTCGTTGTACAGACCCTGCCTGCTTGGCGTCATCCGGGAACACGTGCATCAGGCGCAGGCTGTCTAGATGCACCGTCACGGCACCCGGACTCAAGCGGCCGTTGCGGCGCAACCGGTCGATCAACTCGCAAAGGCTGTAGGCGACCGCGCCGACATGAGCCAGACCGAACACCCCGGCGACGCTCAGGATCGTGTTCGATAGATCATACAGCTCATCCAGGATGCCAATTTCCGGGGTCGACGAGAGCTTGGCGCCAAGCCCGTACATCTTGTCCAGGATGGCTCCGATCTCGCGCAGCGCAGAATCGCGGATGCCCTCGATGTTCGCGTTCGCCGCCCTGGTTGCCTCGGCAAGGGTCGCGCCACCAGGCTGGTTGACCAGATTGGCGAACTTCTTGGTCGTATTCGGCAACAGCGATGTCATCCCACAGCTCCCTTGCCACTCAGCATGGCGTCGATGTCAGCCTGCAGCATGTTGGGCATGCTGGCCTCGCCGATCTCCAGCGACAGGTCGGTCTTGCGGCGCCCATCCATTCCCGCCGGCGGGCCCGACGCCTGGAACCGGCGGTCAGGCCCCGTGTAGCCGTCGCTGGTCACGAACTTGCGCGGGTCGCGCGCCAGCCAGGACACCCGGCCGTACAGCACGTGCGGCGTGATCGGCTTGGCGACCACGAAGTTCGCGCCGCAGTCGCGGGCGCGGATCACGTTGGCATGCTGCGTGTGCCCGGTCAGCAGGATCACCGGCAGCGTCTGCACCGCCGGCACGAGGCTTTGGCGCACCCACCGGATGAACGCATAGGCATCCATCTCGCCAGCCACCGCCCCCACGATCAACAGATCCGTCTGTTCATGCTGCAGGTGATCGATCGCGCCGTCCGTGGTCGGGTACTTGTTGATCGCCTTCACCTTGAATCCCGTCAGCACCTGCATGAGGATGTCCCGCTCAAGCGAGCCGCTCTCGACCACCACCACGCTGAGGCTGCCGAAGAACACGCGGATTTCCGCATCGCTGGTGGGTTGGGCCATGGTCAGAACAGGTCCAGCACGCCGGCGCAGGCTGGATCGGCGGACGGCCAGGCTGACCCGGCTTCAACCAAGCCGGGCGACAGACGGCGAGCCACCTCTGACAAGGAGACGGTGGCGAGAGCCGAGCTCAGGTCCACGCGGCATCCGCAATCGATCGCCGGCGCCAGGGCGGCAA
>CAXSFF010000094.1:0-8112 GCA_964236035.1 uncultured Acetobacteraceae bacterium | reverse complement strand
CTGCTATCTTACTTAAAAATCCGGCATAGCTCTGTCCTATCTTACTCCAAGATAAATCAGCTTTTAGTGCCCGGATTCCCATCGTAAGCTCGGCTTTGCGAGAGCGCGCTTCGATGATGCCTGCTGCGATCGAGGCAGGAAGATTGTCAACTGGAATGATCACTGCACTGCGGCAATCGACCGTCTCCGTGACATCGCCGATCGGTGTCGCGATCACTGGTTTCTCGAACGCGATCGCGATCTTCATCACACCGCTTGTGGTGCCCTCCAGGTAAGGAATGACAACGCAATCGGCACTGGTGAAATAGGTCTGCACGTCTTTAAACGCTACGTGTCCTTCACAGAAAACGACGTTTCCCTGCTTGCACGTGGTACGTAGGCGTTGCAGTTCGGCTGCAGGAAGCTCGGGCTGGCCGGCCATCAGTAACTTAATCCGTGCACCCGGCGGAAGGTGCGTTGCAGCCTGGGCAAAGGCGAGTGCGCCCTTTCGCTGGGTAATGTGACCGAAGAACAAAGCTATGAAGTCATTCGCGTCAGGATTGAGGCTAGGCACCCGAGCACGTGCTGTGGCTTGATCAAGTGACTCGCGATGAAAATGGTCGAGCAACGCGTGAGGGATCACGGCAATTGGACGACTGATGCCCATTGCAGTCAGTTGCTGCCGGGCAGCCTCGGAATGCGCGACCAGAGCATTGAAAGCTTGATAATAAAGACGCAGGATGTGTGAGTCCCAACGGCCAGGCTCATGCGGGAGCACGTCGTGCACGGTCGCGACACAGCGGATTCCAGCCATGCGGAACAGCCAGATAATGGGAACTTCGATCAAAGGAAATTTCACCCACGCCTGTACCAGAAGCAGGTCAGGTCGCGTTGTGAGCACGCCCCAGATATAGCGCCAGATATCAATTGCAAGGTGACGAGAACGGCGGAAGCAGTAATGCGCTGGCCCAAGCATGGCACGGTTAGGTGGATCGATCGTGTTACTTGTCCAAACCTCGACACTGGCGTGTTCCCGTAAGGAATTGACAAGCCCAACCAGATAATCGGCAAGACCTGGATTCACGGCGAAGCACACAATCGCGATCCTAAATCTGCGGTCGTGCTGTTTAGATCTTGATTCATATGCCATCTACAACCTGAAACCTCACTAACTCTGGCCAGCATAAACTAAACAAATGTCGGGTAAATCTTACACATTAGGTCACATAAACTTCAGTCTTATGATTTACCAACCTCGGATTTGCCGATGCAGCTGAAGGTAGTGATATTCTCCGGTACAGAGACTGCATCCTTTCGTAATAGACCTCCGAATTAAATGAAGTTGCGACGAAAGACCGTGCATTCTGCCCCATCTCGGCAAGCTTGTTTGTTGGCATCGCTCGAATAGCTGATAATGTGTCGGCAAGATCATCAACCTGGCCCGGTGCGAAATGCCATCCTGACACACCTGGCTTGATCAGCTCGGGAATGCCGCCAATAGCTGCTCCCGCTACAGGGCGGAGTCTTGCAAATGCCTCGAGCACGCTTACTGGCGCATTCTCGTACCATTCCGATGGCAGAATCACCGCCCGACATTTCTCCACTTCGTCCCAGAGCGGCTGGCCTGAAAGAAAACCCATGAATGTGACAGGTGCATCAAGACTTGCAGCAAGAGCTTGCAGCGCTTCGCCCTCCGGTCCGCTACCTACGATGACAACAGGAACCGCTGACTTGGCAGAGGCCCTAATCAGCGTGGCAACGCCTTTCTCGGGTGCAAGACGACCAAAAAACAAGACGTGCTTGCCGTAGTCGCCAGCGTGTTCCTTGGGCGGAAGCGCGACGAAATTAGGGATGTGATGCACTTGCTCAGGAGACCAGCCCCAAGCTATTAACTTGTCGCGGTAGAACTGGCTCGGCGCCACGACGGCAGATAAGTTCTTAGCATATAGATTAAATGCCTTGTGCACCGCAGACTCGACCATGATCAGGCCACTTGCTGGAAGCGATCCCTTTATACAGCGGTAGCGCATCGCGTTCCACACGTGCCCGCCCTTGCACCGCTCACAGATGCCATCCGAGTTCATCATTTTATAGCTAGGGCAGGCTAGCTTCAGGTCATGCGCCGTCATCACCGTTGGAATGCCGCGTCGTTTAGCTTCGATAAGAACCGACGGCGATAAGTGGTGATGGATGATATGGAAGTGTGCGATGTCGGCAGGATTGTCGTCAAGCAACGCCCCCAGCCTACGTTGCGCCTCCTGCGAGTAGATAATACGCGATGCGTTTATCAGCCGGTCTTTGGTTCCGGTTGCGACCTCATAATCCACTCGTGCGGCAAAATATCGATCGAGCGCATAGGGCAGGTTCTTCGGGTGATGCATAGAGAAAAACGTGTTGGTCCAGCCGCGGCTTTCAAAAAGTGCAGCGTGGTCGAGGTATACAATGTCGGACCCGCCCCTGCGGTAGTGATATGAATTGACAGACAACAGGCGCTTCACCGGGTAGCGCTCCCATCGCAGCGGCTCATCTTTCGTGGCGGATGTACGAGGAACGCAGCGGACGGAAGGCTTCCAGATCACGCGAACTCGATTGGTACTCCGCCATGTCAACGGCATTCAGCACAGCGCCGGTGACTCTGCCGCCACCTAGGCTTAGACGTTTGATCGTGCCGCGGACCACATCGTGCGATGTTTGGCCCCAGCGGATGATCAGAACCGTTGCGTCGGCAAGCTTTGCCAGGGGTAGCGCGTCGTCGACAGCAGCAATCGGCGGCGTGTCGAAAATGATGAAATCGTAACGACCGCGAGCTTTATCGATCAGGCGTGAGAACGCTGGAGACCCCAGCATCGTCTGCGGGTTTGCCATTCCCCTAGCCAAGAGCAAAACGTCGAAATGTCCTTTTTCAACCCGGTAAACGCATTGATCCAAATTCAAATCGGCAGAGTCGGCCGGAACGTGGTCGATGCCTTCATCCAGTTTGATGTTGAGCAGCTCTGTAAGGCGGGATTGCCGCAGGTCGCCATCGACCAGCAAGACCTTCATGCCGGACTCCGCAAGGCTTTGTGCATAAAATGCAGCTAGGAAGGTCTTGCCCTCGCCAGGGAGGGCGGACGTGAATGCAACCACCTGTGGCTGGATGCCCCCGGCATAGAATGCCAGCGAATTACGCAACGTCTGCAGTGACAAAGCGAACACCGATCGCGGATCTGGCAACCGTGGGAAGGCGCGTCTGCTCCGAAGCGAGCGGGCGTTCGGCACCGACGTCAGGCCCGGTATCCGGCAGACCGCCTCGATTTCCAGCAGGCTACGGGAATGGAAGCGGCTGCGATCCAGGAACAGCGTGACCCCGCCGCTCAGCATGGCGAAGAAACCTGCGGAAATCGCCAGCAATATCGTCCGGTGAGGGGATGAAGGGGTGAATGATGCCGCGGAGGTCGATGCGACGCGGGCGTCCGGCTCCTGCTGGACCTTGCGCTGAATCTCGATTTGCTTGGATCGACGCAGGAGGTCGCCATAGAGTTGGCGGTCGGCATCGGTCTCGCGTTGGAGCTGTGCCTTGGACAGGTCCGTCAGTTCAGACGCGCTGGCCGCCTGACTCAGATCGTTGACTTCCTTCTGGAGTGCGGTGACGTTGCTGCTGGCGACGTTGACGTCGTTCTGTGCCGCTTTAGCCATTCGACTCACCTCGGCGGCGACGCTGGCGCGCGCTGCAGCTAGGGCCGCGGCGGCAGATCGAATTTTTGGATTATCCGCACCATACATGTTGCCAAGTTCGGCGAGCTTGGCCGAGAGTTCACCCTCTTGCTCGCGGCTTTTCTGGATTGTCGGCGACGCAAGCACCGTCGTATCGGCGTTGCCGTGGCCGACACTCTGGATGTCGTGTAGCCGCGCCTGCTTCACAAACAGGTCGGTTCGCGCCCGGCTGAGCTGGGTCACGAGGTCATCCAACTCGTGGCTGGCGACCGTCTCGCCGCCACTGCGCAGCAGGTTGTGGGTGCCGCGGAACTGCAGCAACTGCTGTTCGGAGGCCTGTACCTCGGCTGAAAGCCTGGCAAGTTCGACCTCAAGCCAGCTATGCACGGAGTCGAGTGTCGTCTCCTTTTCAGCGATCTGGTCAGCAAGGTAGAACCGGATATGATCAGCCAGTATCTCCTTTGCCATGATAGGGTCTTTGGCAGAGTATGATACCGAGATGACAAAGGATTTGCCGTCGTTGAATGCTGATAGCTGCTGGCGATAGTTCTTCACGGCATTTTCCAACTGCTGTTCTGCCGTGGACGCGACAGCTGGCTTTTGCCATCCAGTCACGCGACGCAGGTAGGCGATCGCTGCCTGCATGATCGACGGCTCATCAACCTGGTCTGCTGGCTTATCGAGGTGCATGTCCAGCACCACCTGCTTCGCCAGCTCCTTGCTGGTGAAAATCTGGATTTCACTGCGGATCAAATCCATGTTGGCTTCGGCGGAAAGCGTGCTTGGGCCCCTGGCGCTGTCCAACTCCTCGAAATGTGGCTCGCGCATGCGGAGCACGAGCATGGCGTCCGCCGTGTAGACCGACGGTAGGTTTGCGATGACATAGGCGGCCGGCAGCAGCAGGGCGGCAAAGATTGCGGCAAACCTGAATTTCCGCCGCCACAGGGCATGGAGGATATCACGGATCGAAATACCAGATGCTGCGGGCCCAGGATTGCCCACGTTCCGGTCCCAGCCCAGGTCCGCGGCAGGCTGTACGAAACGAGGAGTATGCCGAATGATGTCAGACATCGTCATTATACCTTCTATGACCCGGCAGGGACGCCCACGTAGAACTGCGAAGGCCGATACCGCTTGAATTATAACAGCTTAAAAGTGACTTTCGCCTTAACGGCCGACAAGGTTCGCCGCAAAGCCATGCCGGGCAGGCGAGGTTTTCTTCCTGTCCCCGAAATCCGCGTAGTCGCGAAGCCTTGCTTGTGCCACTTCTTGCCAGCTGAATGAGGCCACAGTCGCGAGTGCGCCTGCCTGCAACGCTGTATAGAGCGCAGTGTCGTCGATAAGGCGGGCGATCGCGCGTTCAAGCGCTTCGGGTGCGTCCACGGGGACGACGAGGCCGTTCTTGCCGTGGACGATGTATTCCGCCGGGCCTGCGATGGCAGTGACGATGGGCACAAGCCCGCAGGCCATCGCTTCCAACGGCGCGATCCCGAAGCCCTCGTAGATGGAAGGCATGATGAAGATCTGGTACGGCGCCAGCATTTCAGGCAACTGCGCATTGTGGAAGCGGGGTACCACAAATACCCGGTCACTGACCTGCGCCGGATAGTCCGCCAACGTCGTTTCGGCGCTGCATGTGGTGCCAAGATAGGCCATCGCGAGGGTAGGCCGGGCTGCCAGCAGTCGGGTGGTCGCTGCAACGGAGGTCTTGATGCCTTTGCGGTCCTCATACGAGCCGACTTGTACGATACCCACCCGATCGGCTGGCGGCTTGGACAAGGGAAAGCTCACGGCGCGCCGCTGAAAATGCTCTCCAAGGCCGTTCTTGACGATTGCGACCCGGTGCGACGGGACCCGCAGCGTCTCGACCACATAGCGGCGTTCTTCGGCATTCAGAACATAGACGCAGTCCGCGACCCGCATCGAAAGCGCTTCCTGCCAGAGTTCGAGCGAGCCATGGAACAGCCAGTAGCGCCATGATACCTTTGCCGATCCGCTTGCCCTGTCGCGCATCAGCCGGTCGTGCAACGGGCGATACAGGCCTTGGCTGAAGGTGATGTGGAGCGTGTCCTTGCGGCGGGAGCGGAGCAGGTAGTAGATCCAGCAATCACCGGTCCCACCCTCGATCACGTCAGCGCCGCCATGCGCCAGCAGCAACTTGGCCGCCACATAAAACGGGAACACCAGGTTGCGGATGATCAGAGGCAGCCACATCAGCCCGTCATGCGAGATGGTGGCGACCTGGTGCCCCGCCGACCTGAACTGATCGGCAAGCGCGAAGAGCACGCCGGCGGCACCGGCGTTCCGGTCAAGCGGGAAATGAAGGACCAGGACAATCTTCATCGACGGCGCCCCTGTTCGGGCGGCAAGGCCCGCAAACTTCCGATGCGGTGCGGCATCGGTTGGCCAGCTTGCAGGCAGGTTTCACCAACGCGGTTATGCAGCTTGGTATGTGGCCAAGGATTGTCACGGCCTCGCTCCAAGAAGGCCGGCATGTCGGCTAAATCCGGAAGCCCCAGGTTCGTGCAAGCATGTGCAGGTATAATCACGTTCACGTCCGGGACGCGCCGCGAACGGCTCCATCACCATCAAACCTCGTCACAGCTTTAAAGCCATAACCAAGGCGGTGAGCGGAGCGTCGGTGTGCCTCATAGGATGAACTCCGGCGTTGGACATCGCAAGTGATGTTTATGATTAAAACTTGGGAATTGTCTCATATCATGAGCTATAACGCAGTTGCATCGGCAAAAAGATCACTTTTAAGTGATGAGCTGAGCGGCATATGGTAAGCGCTGGCATGCGGGCCATGACGGCCAAGCTCCGTAATGGACGGATCAGGCATTGTGTTGACGTGCGATTAGCACATTGGGCGCTATGAGTTGGTTGCCGACTTCGGTCGGGCGTCTTGTAGTCACGCAGCTGTCACAAGAGTTCGACCACTTGGGCGAACTCACTCCGCTATGACAGGCACGCCGGGTTGCTCGGCGCGTCTCTAAGGCTCGGCACGATGGAGTTCTCGAATGGGCTACGGTAACGGTGTGTCGAGCGATCTCCGCTATTCAGTTGAGCGACGCAACGTGCCGAAGCTCGACGTTGTCCTGTTGCACGTGTTCCTTGCCGGCGACATGATCATTTCGTCGCGGTTCTATGAGTTTGTCGGCTTCTCCATCAGATCGCCGATCTTCTATCTGACGGTGGCTTGCTTGCCGTTCTTTTTCGTCCGCGCAATGCAGAAATCCAGTCTCCCGGAAATCGCCGTGTTTTTGTTGCTGATCGTCGGCATGATGGTGCAAACAACGCATTTTGCTGCAATTTCGCGTCAACCAGAAAACTTCAACAGCATCGCGCAATACTATACCATGTTCTCGTTCATCGTGTTTTCCAGGTTCATCGGTGAAGACGAGATCGGGCGGTTACTCAGCACGATATTTACCTATAGCTGTGTTTACGTGATCATCTATGTGGCTGCATCGCTTAT
Source organism: uncultured Acetobacteraceae bacterium (assembly GCA_964236035.1). Taxonomy (GTDB): domain Bacteria; phylum Pseudomonadota; class Alphaproteobacteria; order Acetobacterales; family Acetobacteraceae; genus CAXSFF01. The sequence continues at coordinate 962 of CAXSFF010000094.1, read as the reverse complement.
GATATATTCAGGTGCCATGCCTGGAGATTTGACAAGCCGGCTGACCCAATCCGATCCGGAACGCGGGGCGCGTATCCTGATCATCTCATCCTCCACGCTGTACTGCCTCCACTACGCTTACCACAAATTTGTAGCTACCCGCCGGGCTGCCTTCATGGTGCTGCTTCTCCTTGCCCTTGCAGCACTCTTTATCTCGCAGTCACGGTTGCTTATCGTCATTGTCGTGCTGGTCTGGGCTGCAGCTCTGGTGCTGCCACGACGGTCAGCTTTGTCTGTTTTCTCGTTCACTGTATTTGCTGCCGTCTCAGGCATCATATTATACGGGATGCTTGACTTGCAATGGAACCCGTTCGTCGTCTTTGGCGACGACACCTCGGCCAGGATACGGACCACAGGATATGACTCGATAAGGCAGGTGCTGTTGACCCATCCGCTGCTTGGTGCGGGGATCGCTGCGAACGACAAGGACATGGTCGGTTTCACCTCCAACCCAACCCTTTCGGCCGCCGACCTGGGGCCCATCGGGATTTGGTTCGTGTTCGGAGCCGCGGGCCTGGCGCTCTATGTGGCATCCGTCTATGCGCAATGCTTCTGCACGCGCTTCGGCGGTTGCGGATCGGTGGGGAACAGCAAAACACTGCAATACACCGGTTGCATGATCGGTTTGTTCGGCTGCCTCACGCCGACCTGGTTCAACGGCTCACTGATCGGGCTGTTCTTCTCGCTGTATTTTCACCGGGCTGCGATCTTGCGGGATCGCGCGCAGCATAGCCTGTAGCCTTGCCGAAGCTTTTGCGTTCAAGCCTGTTTCGAGAAGCAGCGCTGCGAGGCACAGCGGCTGTTCTGTCGCAGCCTGGCCCGTGTGCGGTGACTCACAGTACCTTGTGGCACCCCAACCACACCGCATTCAACACCAGCTTGACGCACATGGTCTCCTGTGACGACGCCGTCGCCGGCCACCG
>CAXSFF010000093.1:0-8144 GCA_964236035.1 uncultured Acetobacteraceae bacterium | reverse complement strand
CGGCATCGGGCAGATCTTCGAGATCTACGATTTCGTCATCTACGGCCTGATGGCGGGCGCGCTCGCCAGGGCGTTCTTCTCGTCCGCGGACGCGATTGCCGGGCTGCTCAGCACCTTCGCGACCTTTGCGGTCGGCTTCGTCATGCGGCCGGTGGGCGGCTTGGCGATCGGGGCATATGGCGACCGGCACGGGCGTCGTGCAGCGCTTGTGGTCACGATCGGGCTGATGGCGGTGGCTACGGGCGCGGTTGGGTTGATCCCGTCCTACAACAGCATCGGCCTGGCGGCGCCAATCATCCTGGTGCTGTGCCGTATGGCGCAGGGGTTCTCGACGGGCGGCGAGTGGGGCGGCGCCGCCGCTTTCCTGGTAGAATACGCCCCTCCAGCGCGGCGCGGCATCATCAGCAGCTATCAGCAGGCCGCCACGGCGATCGGGCTGCTCGCTGCGACGCTGGTCTCCTTCATCCTAACCTCGGTCATGGATGCCGCGACGTTCACCAGTTGGGGCTGGCGGCTGCCATTCCTGATCGGCTTCGTGCTCGGGCCGGTCGGCTGGTACCTGCGCACCAGGGTGGAGGAGACACTGGCATTCGAGCGCACCGTGGCGAAACAGGACGTCAGCCACTCGCCGCTGCGCCGTTCGCTGACGGAATATCCCGGACCGGTGCTGGCCGCCTTCGGCGTGAGCATCATCGGATGCGTGTTGAACTATGTCTTCTTCATCTTCGTCCCGAGTTTTGCCCAGCAGCAGCTACAGATTCCGGCATCGGCCACCTTTCTTTCCACGCTGATCGGTGGGGTCATCTACCTGCTGCTGACGCCAGTGATGGGACGCCTTTCCGATCGGATCGGGCGCAAGCCGCTGTTCTTCGCCGCCTCGGTCGCGTCCGTGATGCTGGCCTATCCGCTGTTCCAGATCATGGTCTCGATGCACTCGGTCGCCGGCCTGATCCTGACGCAAGCGGTCGCGAGCGTGATCCTGACCTTCTACACCGGCCCAATCTGTGCCGTGCTGTCCGAACAGTTCCCGACCAACATCCGCTACACGGCGCTATCGGTCAGCTACGGCTTCGCGGTGGCGGTTTTCGGCGGTTTCGCGCCGCTGATCTCCGCGGGGCTGATCCGGCTGACCGGAGACCCGGTGGCGCCGGCATACTACCTCATCGCCGCGGGGGTGCTCAGCTTCATCGCCACCATCTTCATACGCGAGCGCGCCGGCCAGCCGCTGCCCGGCGACATAGCGCCGCTTTCGACACCGCTCCAAGGGACACCCGCCTGATGACCGACGAGAACATTGCCCGCCTCTGCGCAGCGGTTGATCCCGCGGCCATGATTCGGCACCTAGAGGAGTTCGCGCGCCGGGTGAAGCTATCGGGCACGCCAGAGGAATTCGAGAGCTTCCGCTACCTGCAGGCCACCCTCGACGGCTATGGCTACCATACCGACCTGATCCGGCACGACGCCTATATCAGCCTGCCCGGGCGGGCGCGGATCGAGATCGGCAACAGCACGCCGGACTGCATCACCCATTCGTTCTCGTGCAGCTCTGCACCCGAAGGGACGCGCGGCCCGGTCGTGTATGCCGGCGCGGGCAGCCCGCAGGAGTTCGCGGCAGTGGACGTGCGCGGCCGGATCGCGCTGCTGGAATCGATCGCCAACCCGGCCGCCAGCCTGCGCGCGTCCGAGGCCGGCGCGGTCGGCCAGATCCACATCAGCCCGCACGAGCACCTGCACGAGATGTGCATTTCGCCGGTCTGGGGCAGCCCGACGCTGGACACGCTGGACTGGCTGCCGCGCACCGTCGTGCTCAGCGTGCGCAAGGCGGATGGCGACGCGCTGAAACGGCGCGTGCAGGCGGGCGAGGCCGTCGAGGCCGTGCTGCACGCCGCCGTGGACACCGGCTGGCGCACGACGCCGCTGCTGGTGGCCGAGCTGCCGGGGCCGCAGGGGAATGGGGAGGACCCGTTCGTGATGTTCTCCGGCCATCACGACACTTGGCACCTCGGCGTGATGGACAATGGCGGCGCCAACGCCACCATGCTGGAGGTCGCCCGGCTGTTCGCGCCCGAGCGGGCCGCCTGGCGGCGCGGCTTGCGGCTGTGCTTCTGGTCCGGCCACTCGCACGGCCGCTACTCCGGTTCCGCCTGGTATGCCGACCACCATTGGGACGAGCTGGCACGCCGCTGCGTCGTGCACGTCAACGTCGACTCCACCGGCGCCCGCGGCAACACGGTAATGGCGGACGCGCTATCCGCGGCGGAACTGACTGGGCTGGCTGCCGAGGCCGTGCGGGCCCAGGGGGACCAGGATCTCGCCGGGCTGCGCATGAGCCGTGCCGGCGACCAGTCGTTCTCGGGCATCGGCATCCCGTCAATGTTCATGGGCATGGGCGAGCAGTCCGTTAGCATGGCAGACAACGTCATGGGCGCGGTGCTCGGCGGCGGCTCGCGCAAGGGTGCCGGCTTCGGCTGGTGTTGGCATACACCGGACGATACCCTGGACAAGATGGACCCCGACCTGCTGGTGCGGGACACGCGGGTTTATGTCCACGCAATCTGGCGGCTGCTGACGGACCGCGTGCTGCCGTTGGATTATGGGTCCGCGGCGGTGGCGTTGGATCGCCAGCTCTCGGACCTGGCGGCGGAGCTTCAAGGCCGGCTGGACCTCTCGCGGCTGACGACGCAAGTGGGGCGGTTGCGCGACCAATGCCAAGCGGTGCGGTCGCTTGCGCCGCAGCTTCGGGATGACGCCGGGGCGGACCGGGTCAACCAAGCCCTCGTGTCGGTGTCGCGCGCCCTGGTCCCGATGGATTACACGACCGGCGACCGCTTCGGCCATGACCCGGCGCTCGGCCAGTCGCCCTATCCGGTCCTGGACTCCGTGCGGCGGCTCGCCGCGGCGCAAGCGGGGTCCAACGAGGCGCGGTTCCTGGCTGTCGCGGCCACACGGGCCTGCAACCGGCTGGCCTGCGCGCTGGACCAAGCGAACGCAGCGCTGCAGGGATGCCGGAGCGGCGCGTAGCGGCAATGCCGGCTCCCTCCACGCCCGCTGCATCGGGCCGGACCTCGGGCGTCCCAGTCTGGGTCGTGGCGCTCGACACCACGCTGGGGATGCAGACGGTCGCCCCGTTCCTTGACCAAAGCCTGCCGATCATAGCGCCGCTGCTGACCGCCGGCGCCCGGCTCGCGCCGGAGCGGGTGGGCAATCTTTCGTCGCTCAATTCGCTGGGGACCGTGCTGTTCCTGCTGTTCGGCGGGCCGCTGCTGCTGCGGCTCGGCCCCGTGCGCATGCTGCAGGTCGGCGCGCTGATGGCGGTGGCTGGGCTGCTGATCGCGTCAACCGGGCGGTGGCCGCTGCTGGTGGCCGCGGCGTTGCTGATGGACGCGGGATACGGCCCGTCCCCGCCGGCCGGCAGCCGCATCCTGGCGGCGACCGCGCCGCCGCAGCACCGCACGCTGATCTTCTCGATCAAGCAGGCCGGTGCGCCGGCCGGCGGGGCGCTGGCCGGGCTGATCCTGGCTCCGGTGGCGGCTGCCTGGGGCTGGCCCACGGCGCTGCTCGTTTCAATCGCTGTCGGATTGGCGGCGGCGGCGATCATCACGACGGCGCGCGAACGGTTGGACTCCGAGCGCGAGCCGGACCGGCCGATCGGCTTGGCCACATTGCTGAATTTACGCAATGTTTCCGCGCCGTTCCTGCTCTTGCGAGCCAATCCCGCCCTGCTGTCGGTGACCGCACTCGCCTTCTCATTGGCGGTCGTCCAGGGATGCGTGTTCTCGTTCTCGGTCACCTATCTCGTCACCGCGCGCCACCTGCCGCTCGCCACGGCCGGGCTGGTCTATGCGTGCATGCAGTTCGCCGGCGTCGTCGCTCGTATTTTCCTCGGCTGGCTTGCCGACCGCACGGGCCGGCCGGCCCATAACCTGACCGCGCAGGCCTTCGTGGCTGCGCTGATGGTGGCCGGCTACAGTGCCCTGCCCGACAACCCGCCTGTCACGCTTGCGGCCCTGATCGCCGCCGGTACCGGGTTCTTTGCCGCGAGCTGGAACGGCATCTACCTCGCCGAGGTCGCGCGCCTGTCCCCTGCCGACAAGGTGAGCGAGGCGACATCGAGCAGCGCGGTCGTGACGTTCCTGGGCTACGTCTCGGGCCCTTCGGTGTTCTCGGTCTTGGTCACGTGGACCGGCGGCTACCGAGTGCCGTTCCTCGCCGCCGCCGGGCAACTCGCTGTGATGGCGGCGATCCAGGTCCTTGTGCTGGCCCGCCGCACCCGAACGGCGCGCTGAACACCCTTTCGATATGGAGAACCAGATGCCGACCAGCATGCACGAATGGCTTGCGAGCCATCAGCAGGAGTTCACCGCCATCCGGCGGGACATCCACGCCCATCCCGAGCTGGGGCTGGAAGAAACGCGGACGGCCGCCCTGGTGGCGGGAAAGCTGCGGGAATGGGGCGTCACGCTGACGGAGGGCGTCGGCGGGACCGGCGTGGTGGGCACCATCATTGGCCGCCGCCCCGGCCAGCGCGCCATCGGGCTGCGCGCGGACATGGACGCGCTGGCCATCCATGAGCAGACCGGGCTGCCCTATGCGTCCACTGTGCCGGGCAAGATGCACGCCTGCGGCCATGACGGGCATACCACGATGCTGCTGGGCGCCGCACGCTACCTGGCCGAGCATCCGGATTTCGGTGGCACGCTGCACCTGATCTTCCAGCCAGCGGAGGAAGGGCGCGGCGGCGCCCTCGCCATGCTGGCGGACGGCCTGTTCGACCGTTTTCCCTGCGACGCCATCTACGGCCTGCACAACACTGCGGGGATGCCGGTGGACACCTTCGCGAGCTGCACCGGGCCGATGCTGGCCGCCGCGGACTCCTGGACCGTCAGGTTTCGCGGGGTCGGCGGGCATGGCGGCCTCGCGCCGCACCTGTCCACCGACATCACCTACGCCCAGGCGCATTTCGTCCTCGGGCTGCAGGGGATTGTCGGGCGCAGCGTCGCCCCGCTTGACACCGCCGTGCTAAGCGTAGGCTACATCTCCAGCGGCTCGGCCGACGCGCCGAACGTGGTGCCGGCGAAGCTGGTGATCGCCGGCACGGCGCGCAGTTACTCGCCGGAGGTGCGGACGCTGCTGGAACGGCGCCTGTCCGAGCTGGCCGGGAGCACCGCAGCGGCCTGGGGGTGCCGGGCCGAGACGGTCTATGACCGCGGTCCCAGCGCACTCGTGAACCAGCCGGAGCAGACGCAGGTCGGGTTGGCTGCCGCGGCTGCGGTCGTCGGCGCAGCCCGCGTGAACGGCACGCTGCGGCCGACCACAGGTGGGGAGGACTTTGCCGAGATGATGCAGGTCCGGCCGGGCGCGTTCATGCGGATCGGCAACGGGGTCGGCGCCGATGGCAGCTCCAACGCCTCCCACACACCCCAATACGACTTCAACGACCTGATCATTCCGGACGGCATCGGCTACTGGGTGAACGTCGTCCGGCACGAACTCGGCACCGGCCTGAATGGACCGTAGGGCGGGACGCAGCCAAGCACGGAGATAGACTGTGAACCAGCGCAGGTGCCGGACCGAGTAAAATTAAGTGATTTCAGAATTTTGCTGCGCCGATCAGCGCTGAAACCCATCGCTGACCGACAGGCGAGTGCCCTCGGGCGTGCGTGGCGTGCGGGCGCAGACTGGCGAGCAAGGGATACAGCCAGGTGCGGTTCCGCTCCTTGTTCGGCGACGTGCTGGGGCGGGTCCGGCGCTTGGTGGCCTGCCCGTGTCAGGCAGGCGTGAGCGGGGCGAAAAGCCTCGCCGTGCTCGATTTCGGCAAAGGTGCCGCGGTTGCCCCCGAGCTCGCCTATGTCACGACCCGGTATGCCGCGCTCGCGCCGTTCGGCAGGGTTACCGCCGTCCTGTCCGATGCTACTGCCGGTCAGCGGGGCACAGCACGCCAGCACGGTGCAGAGCAGGACGCTGCGGACCGGCACGGAGGTCGTGCAGGCGAACACCGCCGAGACCGCGAAGCAGCCAATAACAGCGGCGACCGGCGGTCCGGTGGTGGTCGGGTTTGATGACGGTTATGCGCGCAGCCGGCACCGGGGCGAAGGGCGCCGCTTCGAGGTGATTGCGGGCAAGGTCATTACCGCTGGTGGTGTCCAGCACCGCTTTGCGTTCACGCGCACGGGTCCGGCCGGCACGGCCGAGCCATTACGGCAGGCGCTCGCCGCAGCGGGCGTGGATATGGACACGCCCGCGACGGTGCTGTGCGCCGGTGATGCCGGCCTGTGGCAGTTGCAGCGCGAGGTCTTGCCGAACGCCACGCCGGTGCTGGACTGGTGGCACGCCACCGTGCGCTTTGAGCACGCGCTGCAGGCGGCCCGCGGTTTCGGAAGGGACACCGCCGACGCGTGCCTGTCCGGCACGGCGGTCCGGGGCCTGGAACGCCCGAAGTGGCGCCTGTGGCACGGGCGCTGGCCGAGGTGCCGGCGCAGGCTTGCCGCCCTGTGTCGCTGGACGCAGTGCACGCACCGTGCGCGAGGTGGCCGGCAGCGACAAACTGCGCCAGCGCACCGCCGACCTGGTCAGCTACCTCGACCACAACGAGGCGGCGCTGGTCCACTACGACGCCCGCAGACGACGCGGTGAGCCGATCGCAACCTCGTTCGTGGAAAGCGCGGTCGACGAGATCATCGCCTGACGCATGGTCAAGGCCCAGCAGATGCGCTGGAGCCGGGCCACGGTGCAGCCCTTCCTCGACGTGCGTACCGCCATGCTGAACGACACGCTCGAGGATGCCTTCCGCCGCCGTCACCCAGGCTTTCGACCCGTCAACGACGATCAGCGACCGTTAGCAGAGGCAGCCTGATCGCCCCCATAACTCTGCATGCTCTCGCTTGTGAGCACGCCATCGCAATCTCAATCCAACAAGGTGACGATGCCCTTTAGCAATCCCTTAGGATGAAGCATCCGCATTGTTGTAACTATAAAGGCCAGGCACTTCCACATTTGCGGGCTGCATCAAGGAACGGACCACGGGTTCACTGGCCGGTTCAAGCCCATGTTGTCTCGGAGTGTGGTACCGGGATACGTCGGCGAGCGTAAGCCGCGGCGGCGGAGTTCCGGGACAACCAAGTCGACGAAATCTTTAAGACAGCGAGGCTGCACGGGAACGGAGAGCACGAAGCCGTCGCAGGCCTTGCCGCGATACCAGTCCTCCAGCACGTCGGCCACCTGCGACGCCGTGCCGCGGACCATGCTACCGCTCATCGAGGGCAGGATCCACTCGTAGGTCTGCCTAATGCTCAGCCGCTCGCGCGCGGCCATCTCGCGCACGGAGCGGCCAATTGCCGTGCCGCCCAGCTCCTCGCCTTCGAAAGTCGGTAGAAGCCCGTCGACCGGCAGGCCGCCGACGTCCATGCCCACCACTTTGGACAGGTATGCGACGGCCAGCGACTCCGGGATTAGGGATTGCAGCTCGTCGAACAGCTCGTCAGCCTCGGCCTGACTGCGGCCAACCAGTACGCTCATGCCGGGCAGAATCTTGAGCTCGTCCGGATGGCGACCGTACTTCGCCATGCGGCCCTTGATGTCGGCGTATTCCCGTTGCGCGTCTTCCTTGTCGCTCGCGGTGCCGAACAGCGCCTCCCCGCCATAGGCCGCCAGCTCCTTCCCGGCCTCCGACTGTCCGGCCATGAACACGACAGGCTGGCCCTGCGGCGTCCGCGACACGTTCAGGAGTCCCCTGACCTTGAAGTGCTTGCCGGCGTGGCTGGTCAGGCGCACGCGGCTAGGGTCCAGGTAGCTGCCGGTCGCCTTGTCCTGCACGAAGGCGTCGTCCGCCCAGGAGTCCCACAGGGCGCGCACCACGTCCAGGCTCTCCCGGGCGCGTTCGTAGCGTTCCTCGCGGCCCATGTGCTCGTCGCGGTTAAAGTTCTTCGCGTCCTCCACGTATTGGGTGGTGACCAGGTTCCAAGCCGCCCGCCCGTTGCTGATGTGGTCCAGCGAGGCGAACTTGCGGGCGATGAGATAGGGCTCCTCGTAGCTGGTGGTCGCGGTGGCGACAAAGCCGATGTGCTTCGTGTGCTGCGACAGGGCGGCGAACAGGGTCACCGGTTCGAACACCGCCGGCCGGTCGCTGGGGCTAGTGGCGGCGAACA
>CAXSFF010000092.1:0-8179 GCA_964236035.1 uncultured Acetobacteraceae bacterium | reverse complement strand
AGACCATCATGGTCAACTGCAACCCGGAGACCGTCAGCACCGACTACGACACCTCCGACCGGCTATACTTCGAGCCGCTCACCGCCGAGGACGTGATCGCCCTGGTGCGGCGCGAGCAATCACGCGGCGAGCTGCTGGGCTGCATCGTGCAGTACGGCGGGCAGACGCCGCTGAAGCTGAGCCAGGCGCTGACCGCCGCCGGCATCCCCATTCTCGGCACCTCGGCGGACGCGATCGACGTTGCCGAGGACCGCGAGCGCTTCCAGGCGCTGCTGCACAAGCTCGGTCTGCGGCAGCCGGAGAACGGCGTCGCCCGCACGGCGGAGGAGGCAGAGGCGATCGCCGACCGCGTCGGCTACCCCGTGGTGCTGCGCCCGTCCTACGTGCTGGGCGGGCGGGGCATGGAGATCGTCCACGACCGCGGCAACCTGCACCGCTACATCCGCGAGGCGGTGCGCGTCAGCGGCGACAGCCCCGTGCTGATCGACCACTACCTGAACGACGCCATCGAGGTCGACGTGGACTGCGTCGCCGACCGCGAGACCGTCTACGTCGCCGGCGTCATGGAGCACATCGAGGAGGCCGGCATCCATTCCGGCGACTCCGCGTGCTCGCTGCCGCCGTACACCCTGTCGCCGGCGATCGTGACGGAGATCAAGGAGCAGACGGAGGCGATGGCCAAGGCGCTCGGCGTGGTCGGGCTGATGAACGTGCAGTATGCGATCAAGGGCGACGACATCTACGTGCTGGAGGTCAACCCGCGCGCCAGCCGCACGGTGCCGTTCGTGGCCAAGGCGACGGGCGTGGCCATCGCCAAGATCGGCGCCCGGGTGATGGCGGGCGCCCGGCTGGCGGACTTCAAGCTCGACGACCAGGCCATAGCGCCGCACGTCGCCGTGAAGGAGGCGGTGTTCCCGTTCGCCCGCTTCCCCAACGTCGACACCATCCTGGGGCCGGAGATGAAGTCGACCGGCGAGGTGATGGGGCTGGACGCCAGCTTCGAGCGCGCGTTCGCCAAGGCGCAGCTCGGCGCCGGGGTGAACCTGCCGTTGTCGGGCACGGCGTTCCTGTCGGTGCGCAACGCCGACAAGGTGGCGCTGCTGCAGATGGCGCGGCGGCTGCTGGAGATGGGGTTCCGCGTCATCGCCACCTCCGGCACGGCGCAGCGGATGCGCGACGCCGGGCTGGCGGTGACGGTGGTGAACAAGGTGCTGGAGGGCCGGCCGCACTGCGTCGACGCGATCCGCTCCGGCGACGTGCAGCTGGTGGTCAACACGGCCGGCAGCCGGCAGTCGCTGGCGGACAGCTTCGACATCCGCCGCAGCGCGCTGACTCACGGCGTGCCGCACTACACCACCATCGCCGGCGCCCGCGCCGCCGTTCACGCGATCGTGGCGCTGAAGGAGGGCACGCTTGAAGTTGCCCCGCTACAGTCCTACTTTCACGGATCGTTCTGACCCGGCGGCAGACAGATAATTTCGTCTGCCGTGTAGATTTCGTCCTCTCCCAGCGCCTCCCAAGGATGCCGCCTTGCAGAAATTCCCGATGACCGCCCCTGGCCTGCTGCGTCTGGAAACCGAGTTGCGCATGCTCAAGTCGCAGGAGCGCCCGGCTGTCATCCGCGCCATCGCCGAGGCCCGCAGCCACGGCGACCTCAGCGAGAACGCCGAGTACGACGCCGCCCGCGAGCGCCAGAGCTTCATCGAGGGCCGCATCATCGAGCTGGAGGAGGTGGTCTCTTCTGCCGAGGTGATCGACCCGGCGACGCTGTCCGGCGACAAGGTAAAGTTCGGCGCCTACGTCAGCCTGGTGGACGAGGAGACCGACAAGCAGGCCACCTACCAGATCGTCGGCGTGCACGAGGCGGACATCAAGCACGCCCGCCTGTCGATCTCCTCGCCGCTGGCCAAGGCGCTGATCAACAAGAAGATCGGCGACACCATCTCGGTCCCGGCGCCGGGTGGCGACCGCAGCTACGAGATCCTCAACGTCAAGTTCGGCTGACTGCTGCTCCCTCTCCCCTTGCGGGAGAGGGTCGGGGTGAGGGGTAGCCGAACGCAGAATGGTTGACGTGGCCACCCATTCTCCCGGCCTCCTCCCGCAAGGGGAGGAGGAGCAGTGATCGGCCTTGCCGACGTGCAGGCCGCCGCCGAGCGGATCAAGGGCCGCGTGTTGCGCACCCCGTCGCTATACTCCGACGCCGTCAGCCGCGTGACCGGCGCGCACGTGACCCTGAAGCTCGAGAACCTGCAGGCGATCGGCAGCTTCAAGGAACGCGGCGCCGCCAACAAGCTCGCCCTGCTCACGTCTCAGGAACGCGCCGCCGGCGTCATCGCCATGTCCGCCGGCAACCACGCCCAGGCGGTCGCCCGCCACGCCAGCCTGGCCGGCATCGCCGCCACCATCGTGATGCCGCAGTACACCCCCGCCACCAAGGTCAGCCGCACCGCCGCCTGGGGCGCCACCGTCGTGCTGCACGGCGAAACCCTGGTCGAGACCTACGCCCACGCCCTCACCCTCGCCGCCGCGCAGGGCCTGGTGTTCATCCATCCCTATGACGACCCGGCGGTGATGGCCGGCCAAGGCACCCTCGCCATCGAGCTGCTGGAGGACGCGCCCGACATCGAGGTGCTGGTGATCCCCGTCGGCGGCGGCGGCATGATCGCCGGGTGCGCGGCGGCGGCGGCGGCGCTGAAGCCGGGCATCGAGATCATCGGCGTCGAGGTCGCAGCCTACGCGGCGCTGGCGCAGATGCTGGCGGGGCAGCCGGTGTCGGTCGGCGGCGCCACCATCGCCGAGGGCATCGCCGTGCGCGACATCGGCGTCGCCCCGCTGGAGCTGATCCGCGCCCATGTCAGCGACGTGTTGGTGGTGCCGGAACGGGTGGTGGAGGACGCCATCGCCCTGCTGGCCGAGGGCGCCAAGCTGGTCGCCGAGGGTGCCGGCGCGATCGGCGTCGCGGCGTTGCTGGCGTTCCCCGGGCGGTTCGCCGGGCGCCGGGTGGGCACGGTGATCTGCGGCGGCAACATCGACGCGCGCATCCTGGCCAACGTGCTGCTGCGTGGGCTGCTGCGTGATGGGCGATTGCTGCGCTTGGTGCTGGAGATTCCGGACCGGCCGGGGGTGCTGGCCGACATCGCCGGGCGCATCGCGCGGTGCGGCGGCAACGTGATCGAGGTGCAGCACCAGCGCCTGTTCGCCGCCCCCAGCGTGCAGGCGGCGGAGCTTGAGGTGATGGTGGAGGCGCGCGACCCCGTGCACGCCGGCCAGATCGCGGCGGCGCTGGAGGAGTGTTACACGGTAAGGCGGGCGTAGTGGCCGGGCGGGACCGTTCGGTAGTAAGGATGGTGCCTCGGTCTGAAATCCAGGCCTGCTCCGCCATCGTTGACGGACCGTCTGAAAGCGGCTCCGAGACTACGGTGCGTATTTGGTGGTTTGCTGCCTATCCTCTTTCGAGCGGTTGCCCTGCAGAAACAGACGCGGTAAAGCGCCGCGCTTCAGCGGCAACTCTGTGCACTATCAGTCTGGGCAGTGTTCTTTCCAGGCTTTAAACAAGTTGACAACACAGATCGCGTTTTGCCCTCGGGACAAAGAATGCGACACAAAGCGGTCTCAGAAATCATGGAGAGTCGATGCCTTACCATGCAATAGCTCTGCTTTCGGGCGCAAGGCAAAAAACTTTGCCAAACAAGACTGAAGACGAGATAATGTCACAAGTAGTCATCCCGTTCGTCGCATCCGGCATTGTAACTGCCAAGTGGGGCGCAAGGACGCAGAGTTATCAGGTATTAGAACTGAAAATCTATCAGACAAGCGCTGCTTGGGACAAGCGCACGGGTCCATTGGCCGACGCCATCAAAAGCAAAAAGAACCAGGCGACGCGGTTCTGCTCTGCGGCCAAGAAGCTGCTGGCCAAGGACAAGCCGCGCGTGTTCATGGTCACGCCAATTCAGGGATCGAAGCACGGGGATCAGGAGCAGCAACGCATTTTGCGGGAATACGACGAGCGGTTCGCGGCGGTTGAGAGCGTCATTGAGCAGTATGGCGGGGTTGCGATACGCATAGATCGTGAGCAGGCGCTGGAGGACTTGGTGTCCCGTATCAAACGGGAGATCAGGCAGGCGCTTTTCCTGATCACTGATCTCACCGACGAGCGTCAGTCCTGCTATTTCGAGGCCGGGTATGCCGAGGCTTTAGCTAAGCCTGTGATCTACGTCGCCAGCCCGAACAGCGTGATGAACCCTGGCACTAAGACAAAGGTACATTTCGATATCCACATGAACGTGCAGTTCTTTACTAACCATGCGGAACTCCGGAACAAGCTTATTGCGGTAATAGAAAAAAACAAGGCTCGCCTCTTCCCGGATCGTGAAGCGGCTAACGCAGACTTCGTGCTTACTTAACATCCAGGCGGCACTTGACTAACGTCGAGCACCCTTGAAATTTCGGGCCGTTCTACGTCAGCGTGAGCCAAAGAAGAGCACGCTGAACGAATGAGCGTTTATCGAAGGCGAGCAGCCTGGCCCGAGTAACTGCTCCAGGAGCAGCGGAGACCACACAGGCAAGGGTCTTTGACCGCTTTCGAGGTCAGGAGATCACAACTTAGCTGACCAGCTTGGGTCGAGAGCGGACGGATAGACCCAGTCGGATTTCAAATCGAGACACTGCCGTAGTAAGCCTGCGCTGGAATGGAGGTTCCGAATGAGCGTCGCTTTGACCGACCTGAGCCGCTTCTACTCCCGCGAGGAGTACAGGCGCTGGTGCGATACCCAGCCGACAGGCCGTTACGAAAGGGTGGATGGCCGGATTGTAGCCATGGCGCCCGAGCGCATCGCGCATGTGCGCGTCAAGAACGCAGTGTGGTTGGCGCTTCGGCGCGCCATCGCAGCCGCAGGGGTTTCCTGCGAGGCATTGGGGGACGGCGTCACCGTGGAAACCGGCGAGAGCGACTATGAGCCGGACGCCATGGTGAATTGTGGCTTATTCCTAGATGGCGAAGGGATCGCGGCTTCAAACCCCGTGATCATCGTCGAGGTGCTCTCACCCAGCACAGCATCGACCGATACGGGCGGCAAGCTGGCGGGCTACTTCCAGGTGCCATCGGTCGCGCACTATCTGATCGTCCATCCAATCAAGCGGCTGATCACCCACCACCGCCGAACCGCCGAGGGCATCGACACCCGCATCGTCTTTGACGGCAGCATTGAGATGCATCCACCCGGCATCACGATCACCGTGGACGAGATCTACCAGACGAGCTGATCAGGGAGTCTCCTATGAACGGCATCTACTGCCGCGGCTGCGGGACGCTGATCCACCCGCAGGCGCCGATCTGCCCGCAATGCGGCCTCGCGCAGCGCCCGCTCGGCCGGCACAGCAAGCTCGCCGCCGCACTGTTCGCCTTCTTCCTCGGCGGCTTCGGCGTGCACAAGTTCTACCTCGGCCAGGTCGGCTGGGGCATCGCCTACCTGCTGCTGTGCTGGACATTCCTGCCGATGGTGGCGTCGTTCGTGGACGGCATCGTCTACCTCGCCATGTCGGACGAGGCGTTCGCGCTCAAATACGGCTGAAGCCCTTGATGTCGGCGGCGGCAGGCGCGAAAACGGGGCCATAATCAAGGGAACGACGCCATGCCCGACGCCTTCATCTGCGACTTCGCCCGCACCCCGATCGGGCGCTACGCCGGCGCGCTGAAGGACGTCCGTCCCGACGACCTCGGCGCCGTGCCGCTGCGCGCGCTGATGGACCGCAACCCGGGCGTCGACTGGTCCGCCGTCGACGACGTGTACTTCGGCTGCGCCAACCAGGCCGGCGAGGACAACCGCAACGTCGCACGCATGTCGCTGCTGCTGGCCGGGCTGCCGGAGACGGTGCCGGGCGTCACCCTCAACCGCCTGTGCGGCTCGGGGCTCGACGCCGTCGGCACCGCAGCCCGCGCGATCCGCGCCGGCGACGCCGAGCTGGTGATCGCCGGCGGGGTCGAGAGCATGACGCGGGCGCCGTTCGTGATGGGCAAGACCGCCGACCCGTTCTCCCGCTCCGCCGAGATGTTCGACACCACCATCGGCTGGCGCTTCGTCAACCCGGCGATGCGGGCGCAGTTCGGCGTCGACTCCATGCCGGAGACCGCCGAGAACGTGGCGCAGGACTACCAGATCAGCCGCCATGACCAGGACAGCTTCGCCCTGCGCAGCCAGCAGCGCGCGGCGGCGGCGCAGGCCAGCGGCTTCTTCGCGCGCGAGATCACCCCCGTCACCGTCAAGCACCGCAAGGGCGACATCGTGGTCGACCGCGACGAGCACCCGCGCGAGACCTCGATGGAGGCGCTCGCCAAGCTGAAGGCCGGGTTTCGCAAGGAGGGCGGCAGCGTCACCGCGGGCAACGCGTCCGGCGTCAACGACGGCGCCGCCGCGCTGATCGTCGCCAGCGAGGCTGCAGCCCGCAAGCACGGCCTGACCCCACGCGCGCGCATCGTGTCGATGGCGACCGCCGGGGTGGCGCCGCGAGTGATGGGCATGGGGCCGGAGCCGGCGACCCGCAAGCTGCTGGCGCGCCTGGGTCTGGCTATGTCCGACATCGACGTGATCGAGCTGAACGAGGCGTTCGCGGCGCAGGCGCTGGCGGTGATGCGCCAGCTCGGCCTGGCCGACGACGCGGAGCACGTGAACCCGCAGGGCGGCGGGATTGCGCTCGGCCACCCGCTGGGCATGTCGGGCGCGCGGCTGGCGCTGACGGCGGTCAACGCGCTGGAGCAGCGCGGCCAGAAGCGCGCGGTCGCCACCATGTGCATCGGCGTCGGCCAAGGCATCGCCGCCATGATCGAGAGGGTTTGAGCATGGACAACACCGAGCCGTTCCGCCCGTATGGCGCCGGCACGCAGCCGCCGAACGACTCGCCCGCGTATCGCAGCACGGGGCTGCGCCACCCGAGCCGCCCGCCGGTCCGCATCCGCCACAGCACGACCGAGCTGTCCGGCCCGCATTTGAGCGAGGCGCAATTCCCGCCCCATGCCGACCTCAGCCGCCACGGAGGGCGCGAGGCGATGGGCGAGCGCATCATCGTCGCGGGCACCGTGAAGGACGAGGACGGCCGCCCCGTGCCGCACACCATGATCGAGATGTGGCAGGCCAACGCGGCCGGGCGCTACCAGCACACCGCCGACCAGCACGACGCGCCGCTGGACCCGAACTTCGACGGCAACGGGCGGGTGTTCACGGACGCGGACGGCCGCTACCGCTTCGTCTCGATCAAGCCGGGCGCGTACCCCTGGCGCAACCACCATAACGCCTGGCGGCCGAACCACATCCATTTCGGGCTGTTCGGCCCCGGCTACGCCACGCGGCTGATCACCCAGATGTACTTCCCGGGCGACCCATTGCTGGCAATCGACCCGATCTTCAACACGGTGCCGGACGAGGCGGCGCGGTATCGCCTGGTCAGCCGGTTCGACCTGGAGCTGACCCAGCCGGAATGGGCGCTGGGCTACCGCTTCGACATCGTGCTGCGCGGCCGCGGCGCCACGCCGTTCGAGGACGCGCACCCGTGAGCGCCACCTCCAGCCAGACCATCGGCCCGTTCTGGCACGGCCTCGCGCATCCGGAGTGGGCTGACCTGACCCGCTTCGGCGGCGATGGCGAGCGGATCACCGTCGCCGGGGTGGTCACCGACGGCCTTGACCAGGCGGTGACGGACGCATGCGTGGAGATTTGGCAGTCCGACCCGGCGGCGGGCGAGCAGTTCCCCGGCTTCGGCCGCTGCGCCACGGATGCGGAGGGGCGTTTCCGCTTCACCACCTACAAGCCGGGCGCTACCCCCACCCTGCCGGGCGGCAACAGCCTGCAGGCGCCGCACCTCGCGCTGACCATCTTCGCTCGCGGCCTGCTGCACCATCTCTGCACCCGATTCTACTTTGAGGGCGAGGCGCTGAACGAGACCGACCCGCTGCTGAGCACGCTGTCGCTTGCCGACCGGGCCACCCTGGTCGCCCGGCACGAGGGTGAAGGCGCCTGGCGGCTGGACATTCGGTTGCAGGGCGAAGGCGAGACCGTGTTCCTGGACGTCTGAAGCCGCGTCCTTTCCCCTCCCTCTGCGGGAGGGGTTAGGGGAGGAGGCGCACGCGGCACCGTGTCGCGTGCGGCCACCCCTCCTCCCGGCCTCCTCCCGCAAGGGGAGGAGGAGC
>CAXSFF010000091.1:0-8190 GCA_964236035.1 uncultured Acetobacteraceae bacterium | reverse complement strand
GCGCTTTCTGGCCGCTCACCTCCAATTGTCACGCGCCGCCATGAACCCGGCCTGAGAGCGCCAGTCGATGTCGTCTTCAGCCACCATCGTCCCCGTTCCGCGCGGACGTCGTCGTGGCCGTGGTGGTGCTCAGCCGGGCATGGCGGCTTTCGCGCGCAGCCCGGCGCGCTCCATGCGCGGCAGCACCTCGGCGAGGAAATACGGCATCTCCTGCAAGTAGTTCAGGAACACCAGCGCCGAGCCGGCGATCCCCGCCTCATGCAGCTTCCGCAGCTCCGCGACGACGTCGTCCGGCGTGCCCACGATCGGCTGGGTTCCAGGGAACAGCCCAGCATACGGCTTGCCCGTGGCCCGGCCGACGCGGTCGCTCATCGGCAGGTTAGACGGGCGTTCGGCCATCGGCGTGTCCTTGCCGGCGGTCGCCCCGCGCTGCCGCAGGAAATACTCGATCGCGGACCGGTCCGCCTGTTCCTCGGCGAAATAGTGGTAGTATTCCTCCGCCTCGCGCTGCGTCGGCCGGCACACCATCTGGGTCGTGGTGTAGACATCGACCGTGCGGCGGCGCTCCGCGGTGAAGCCGTTGACGCTGCGCACGAAGGCTGCGGCCTGTTCCGGGTCCGGCGCCGTGGTGAACAGGATGTCGGCTGCCTCGGCCGCGAACTCGCGCCCCTTGAGCGAGAAGCCGGCGGACATGACCGGCGGACGTGGGCGCTGTACCGGCAGCGGGTTCGTCACCAACCCCTTGAGGTGATAGAACTCGCCGTCCCAATCGAACGGCGGCCCTCCCTCAAGTAGCCTGGCATAGATGCGGAACCACTCCAGCCCCTGGTCGTAGCGGCGGTCGCCGTCCACGGTGACGCCGTGGATCGAGAACTCGTCCTGGTTCCATCCGCAGACGATGTTGAGCCCTGCCCGGCCGTGGCTGGCATGGTCGATCGTGGTGATCGCCTTGGCGGCGAAGGCGGGCGTCAGCAAGGTGACATGGACCGTCGCGAAGATGCCGATGCGCTTCGTCAGCGCCCCGATGGCGGCGCTGTGGGTCAGCGTCTCGAACGAGCGGCCGAAATTGTCGGCGTCGCCCATGCCGCGCCACTTCGCCACCGGCAGGATGAACTCGATGCCGGCGTCGTCCGCCATCTGGCTGACCTGGACGATCTCGTCCCACTCGGCCGGCCAGCGCTCGGGCGCCGCGCTGAAGGTCAGGCCGCCGCCGCAATTCGTGCTGAACACGCCGAACTTGAACGCGTTGGACCCGAAACAAACCATGTCCGAAGCCCCTCAGATGACCACGCCGGCGCGCCGGCTCTCCGGGCCGACTTGCGCCACGCGCTGCATCAGCAACAGCAGGCCCGCGGTGACAATGACGGGAACGGCGGCGCCGGTGAAGATCTGCTGCGGCGTCCAATGCGCGGCGAGCATCCAGGCGCCCAGCAACGGCCCGGCGATCGCGCCCAGGCGACCGATGCCCAGGCCCCAGCCGGCGCCAGTCGCGCGGATGAAGGTCGGGTAGTAGGCTCCCGCGACCACGATCATGCAGGTCTGGCCGCCCATGATGCCGGCACCGGCGAAGAAGGCCGCGCTGTCGATCACCCAAAGGTTGCCCCCTCCGCTTCCCATCACGACCACCGCCACCCCTGCCCCGACGAGGACGGGCGTCAGGCAGCGGTAGAACCCGAAGCGGTCGAACAACGGCCCGAGGACGATCGTGGCCACCACGCTGCCGGCCTGCTGCACTGCCGTCGCGACCACCGCCGCCGAGACCGACAGGCCGTCGGCGTGCAGGACCGTGGGCGTCCAGCTCGCCAGCAGGAACACGTCCAGCAGCATGAGGAAGAACATGCACCACAGCAGCAGCGTGCTGGCGGCACGGCCCTCCCGGAACAGGTGGAGCACCGTGAGGCCGGAATGCCTGACCTCGTTCACCACGAACCGCGTGCCTGGTGGGAAGTGCGCCGCCGGGTCCATCCGGCGCAGCATGGCCCCGATGCGCGCGGCGGACCACCCATGAGCGGCCATGTGGCGCACCGACTCCGGCAGCACGAGGACCATCGCCGCCAGCAGCGCCAGCGGCAGGATGCCGCCGACGACGAACATCGTCCGCCATCCCTGCGTCGGCACGAACCTTGCGACCAGCATCCCGCCGACGAACGCGCCGAGGGAGAAGCCGGTGAACATCCATGTCGTGAGCCTCGCCCGCACCCGTTGCGGCGCGTACTCCGCCGTGAGCGCCACGGCATTCGGCATGCACGCGCCAAGCCCGACGCCGGTGACGAAGCGCAGGAGCACCAGTTGGTCGAGCGACTGCGCCCAGGCCGTGGCCAGGCTCGCCGCGGCGAACACCAGGACGCTGGCCACCATCACGACCCGGCGGCCCCGCCAGTCGGCCAACGGCGCCAGGCAGAGACAGCCGACGAGGATGCCCACGAGGCCGGCCGAGAACACGCTGGCCAGCGATGCCGGCGGCATGTGCCAGTCCTGGAGGATGGCGGGGGCGATGAAGCCGATGATCTGGGCGTCGAACCCGTCCAGCATCACGGCGAGGCCGCAGATGACCACGACGGCGACCTGGAACCGGCTGACCGGCCGGCTGTCGATCCAGTCTGCCAGGTCCACGACAGGTCCGGCGGGCTGGGCGAGCGCTTGTTGCGGCGGATCGAGCCGAGAGCCTGCAGCGCTTGGAGCAACCATCCTCGTTCCCCTGCGGCGTCTTCGCGACGCCTTGGGCGCAGTGAAGGCGATCGATGCGTGGCTTGCAAGGATGTTCGTGATGGTTCCGAGCAGCGTGGCGCTTCGCTTCCCAGCTACTTCGGGAACACGCGAGCGAATCATGAACGTAACTGATGGCTATAGGAACATGGGATTTCCGTTGTCGAGGCAAAGGTCGTTCCGGTCCTGATTTGTCCGCTGATGCGTGACGGAAGGGCGCTCCATTAGTTCTGGCCTGGTCTCGAAAGGTGACATTGACCACGAAGTCGCGCGTCTTCTGCTCGGCGGCCAGAACACGATGCGCTGAGCCGGGGTTGTTAACCGCCAATTAGGCATCAGCCGCCATACTCCGGGGAGTGGCGCCGTCGATGGCGACGATTGGAGAACTCGATGCAACGTGGCGGCAAATCCGTGACGCGGCTTGCCGCTGCAGCAGCGATGCTCCTCATGATCCAATTCGCCGGCGCCGACGCAGCGAGCGTCGCGGACGCGCTGGCGGCCATGAAGGCGGGATACCAGCGCCCGGCCTCGATCCCGTTTCCCGCCGGCAATGCCTATAGCGATGCCAAGGCCCGTGTCGGCGAAATGCTTTTCTTCGACCCGCGGCTTTCCGTCGCCGGCACCATGTCCTGCGCCACCTGCCACAACCCGGCGCTGTCCTGGCAGGATGGTCAGCGTGTGGGCATCGGCCACGACGAGAAAGCCCTGCCCCGCTCCACACCGACCATCATCGATCTCGCCTGGGCCGACCTATTGATGTGGGACGGCCGCAAGGACGGGTTGGAGGACCAGGCCAGCGGACCCATCAGCACGGCGGCTGAAATGGGCGGCTCCCTTGAGAAGGCGGTCGCCACGGTGGCCAGCCTGCCGGGATACCGATCCGCGTTCGGCGCGGCGTTCGGCGCCGACGACGTGACGTTCGCGCGCATCGCCCAGGCGATCGCCACGTTCGAGCGCACGTTGGTGAGCAACAAGGCCCCTTTCGACCGTTGGATCGATGGTGACGAGAGAGCGATCGGCGATGACGCCAAGCGCGGGTTCGCCGTGTTCAACGGCAAGGGCAATTGCGCCGCCTGCCACTCCACCTGGCGATTCACCGATGATGCCTTCCACGACATCGGCCTGCCGAGCCTGGACCCTGGCCGCGCCGGCCAGGTGCCCGATGAGCCATCGCTGGAGCACGCGTTCAAGACCCCCACGCTGCGCAACGTGGAGCAACGCGGGCCGTACATGCACGACGGCTCGGTCGAGACCCTGCGCAGCGTCGTCGTGCACTACGACACGGGGTTCCTGGACCGTCCAAGCCTGTCGCCGGACATGCGGCGGCTGCACCTCTCGAACGGCGAGGTGAACGACCTCGTTGCGTTCATGCACACGCTCACCAGCGTGGACGACCCTGTTGCCGCCCCGATGCTGCCTGTGAAGGAAACAGTCCCATGACAAAAATGCTCGCCTGCGGCTTGGTGCTGGCTCTGGCCGTCACTTGCGCCACGTCGGCCCGGGCCGGGCAGACCGTCGACCAGAAGGACAAGCAGTTCTCGGCAGAGTCCTTGAACGTGAAGGTGGGCGAGGCCGTGACGTTCACCAACAGCGACCCGGTCTCGCATGACCTGTCGGTGAAGGACCCGGACGGCTCGCGGATGATGGGCGCCATGGAAAAGCCGGGCGACCAACTGCAGGTGACCTTCGACAAGGCGGGACAATACAAAGTGCAGTGCCTCATCCACCCCAAGATGAAAATGACGGTCACGGCCGAGTAGCTCGTCCTCATCAAGCAGCCGGAGCGTCCGATGCGTATCAGCCTCAAGATCCTGACTGCGAACCTGGCCATGACCCTGGTCACGGTCGGACTTGGCCTCTACGCCTTGCAGGGCGAGCGGTCCTTGGGCGACACCGCGCTGCGGATGTACGACGACGGGTTCATGGCGGTCAATTTCGCTCGCAGCGCGCAGACCAAATTCGAACGGCTGCGGGCGCTCTATGCTGTGCCAGTGGCCCAGCCGCCCGCGGCGCCCGAACGCAGCGAGCGGCAGCAATTGCTGGACGTCGCCCGCGATGGCCACCGCGCTGCCCCGGCACCAGCGCTGGCGCCTGGACCGGACCCGGCGGCTGTGCACGAGGCGGTGGGAACCCTGCTGGATGACCTGGACATCGCCATTGATCGCGCAATGTCGGATGGCACGCGCAAGGCGGCCAAACAGTTGCGTGATCAAATCGCAGCACCCGCCGGCACTGCGATCGACGCGGACGTGCTGGACAAGGTGGGGTCGTCGTTCGAGGACGTGGTCGAAGGGTTTGCTCAGGACGGATATGCGTTCCGCACTCAGGCCGACGCCGACATGATCGGCGAACAGCGTTGGACCAAGGCCGTCATCGGCGGCTCGATCGGGCTTGGCTTGCTGTTCACGGCGCTTCTGGCGCGCTCCATCGTCCCTGCTTTGCGCCGGGCCGCCGCCGTGGCCAAAGCGGTCGCGGATGGCCGGCTGGACAACGAGATACGGCTCCCGGCGCGTATTGACCGCAACGAAACGGCGGAACTGTTGCTGGCGCTGTCGCGGATGCAGGCGCGGCTTCAGCAGGCCCAGTCTCTGGAGGCGGAACAGGTCGAGGCCGAGCAGCGCCGGCTGGTGCAGGTAGAGCAGGTCCGGCGCAACGCGGAACAGGCTGCCGCGACGGAGGCGGCGGCTTTGGTCGTCGGCTCGATCGGCGCAGGCCTGGAGCATCTGGCCGCGGGGAACCTCACCTTCCGTTTGGAAGTGGCCCTGCCCGACGCGTACGAGAAGCTTCGGACCAACCTGAATGGCGCGATGCAGCAACTGCAGGACCTAGTGCAAAGCGTCGTTTTGAACGCGTCCGGCATCCGTTCGGGGACGGAGGAGATCACGCAGGCGTCGGACGACCTGAGCCGACGCACCGAGCAGCAGGCCGCGAGCCTGGAGCAGACGGCGGCCGCCCTGGACCAGATCACCGCCACGGTGCGCAAGACGGCCTTGGGTGCAAAGCACGCCCACGACGTTGTGTCGCAGACCCGAGCGGCGGTCGAGCAGTCTGGCGAAGTCGTGCTCCAGGCAGTCTCGGCCATGAGCAGCATCGAACAGTCCTCGCAGAAGATCGGCGAGATCATCGGCGTGATCGACGAGATCGCGTTCCAAACCAACTTGCTGGCGCTCAATGCCGGAGTCGAGGCGGCGCGGGCGGGTGATGCGGGCCGCGGGTTTGCCGTGGTGGCGTCCGAAGTCCGGGCCTTGGCTCAGCGGTCTGCGAGAGCCGCCAAGGAGATCAAGGCTTTGATATCCACTTCAGCCCAGCAGGTCGGCGTCGGCGTCAAGCTGGTCGGCGAGACTGGCCAGGCGTTGGGCCGGATCGTTTCCCAGGTAGGCGAAGTTACGACGGCTGTCTCCGAGATCGCGGCGTCGGCGCATGAGCAGGCGGCGGGCTTGGCCCAGGTGAACATCGCCATCAACCAGATGGACCAGGTCACCCAGCAGAACGCGGCCATGGTCGAGCAGGGCACAGCGGCCAGCCACTCGCTGTCCCAGGAAACCGCCGAACTCGTCCAACTCACCAGACGCTTCCAGATCGACGTGGCGCCAGGCCTGGAGGCGGCCACGAACATCCAGCCGCTGCATCGGTCGGCCAAGCCCCCACCCCGGGCAATCAAAGCCGCCGCGCTCAAGGTCGTCCGTCGAAGCGGTGGCACGGCCGTTCGGAAGCCCGCCGGGGCTCCGCAGACGGTCGAGGAAGGCTGGACGGAGTTCTAGCAGCCTCCCTACCGCAATCTTGTCAATCATCCCTTGTGGCTTGCCCGGCGCCCGAACCATCTTGCAACGCCAACCCCGTCGGACACAGGTCAAGCAACGGGCAACGCCCGCAGGCCGGTTTGCGGAAGAAGCAACAACGTTGGCCGTGCAGCATCAGCACCTCGTGGTTGTCGTAGATCTGCTGGGCGTCCCACTCCGGCGGAAGTTGCGCCGCCAGCACGCGATGCGATGGGCCCACGGCCAGGTTCGCCGGGATCAGCCCCGTGCGTTGCGCGACGCGGTGGTGGTGGCTGTCGACGGGGAGCGCCGGGCGGCGCAGGGTGCTGAAGCTGAGCACGGCGGCGCTGGTCTTGGGGCCGATGCCGGGCAGGCGCTCAAGCCAGGTCCGCGCCTCCTCCACCGTCAACTCGCCAAGGAAGTCGAGGCTGAGCGCGCCGCGTTCGCCCTGGATGGCATGGAGGATCGCCTGGATGCGCGGCGCCTTCTGCTCCGGCCAGGTCGTGCGGGCGATCGCGGCCTGCACCGCCGGGGTGGGCGCTGCGATGACGTCGGCCCAGTCCGGGAAGCGGGCGCGCAGTTCCTTGAAGGCGGCGCCGCTGTCGGCGTTGCGGGTGCGGTGCGACAGCAGCGAGCTGACGAGTTCGCTTAATGGGTCCAGCGCGTGGAAGTAGCTGATCGGGCAGTGATAGAGGTCACACAGCCGATGATGGATTTCCAGCGCCTTGTCCTGCAATCCCATCGCCCTGTCCCCGCCCTGGCGCTGCGGCGTCGCGGCAGCGCGTTGGGGCACAGCGTCATCGGCGGCGGCAAGTTCCGGCCGGGCGTGGTGGCGGTCACTCCAGCCCCTTCTGGTGCAGGTATTTCTCCAACGGGCTGCGGTCCTGGTCGGTGGCGGCGCACCCCGTGACGCAGAGGGCGAGCAGGAGAAGCATGAGACGCATCGACATGATCATCGCCTCCTGGGAATGGGTGCCAGACCCTGCCACAGGTCGGGCGGAATCTGAAGCCGGCCATCGCGTGTCCGCGGTGATGCCGTTGCAAACCACCCGTCGATTGACGCATACCTGCCATGTGTAAACATCGGACAGCAGCGGGGCCGCCATGAAGTCAAGCCGGATGACCCTCTACATTCTCGTCGCCATGGTGCTAGGCGTCGCCGCCGGCGGCCTGATCCACGCCGAATTCGCCGACCCGGGCACGCAGAAGCTGTTCTCCGGCTACGTCTCGATTGGCAGCATGATCTTCCTGCGCCTGATCAAGATGATCATAGCGCCGCTGGTGTTCTCGACCCTGGTGGTCGGCATCGGCCACATGCAGGACGCCGGCGCCGTCGGCCGCGTCGGCGGCAAGGCGATGCTGTGGTTCGTCAGCGCCTCGCTGGTCTCGCTCACCCTTGGCCTGGTCCTGGTCAACCTGTTCGCACCCGGCGACGGCGTCCACAAGGTGATGAGCGGCGTCAGCTCCGGCATCGACGCCCACGCCATGACCCTGGACGGCTTCCTCAAGCACGTGTTCCCCGACTCGGCGCTGCGGCCGATGGTGGACAACGAGATCCTGCAGATCGTGGTGTTCTCGATCTTCTTCGGCGTCGCCTGCGCCGCCATGGGCGAGCGCGCCCGCTTCGTGCTGCAAGGCATCGAGGGGCTGTCGCACATCATCCTGCGGGTGACCGGCTACGTGATGAAGCTGGCGCCGCTCGCCGTGTTCTGCGCCATGGCGGCGA
>CAXSFF010000090.1:0-8192 GCA_964236035.1 uncultured Acetobacteraceae bacterium | reverse complement strand
GATGACCGGGTTCGAGCTGGGCAACTGCCGCCGCTACGGCTGGGACCCCATCGTGGTGGTGTTCAACAACGCATCCTGGGAGATGCTGCGGGTGTTCCAGCCGGAGAGCGCCTTCAACGACCTCGACGATTGGCGCTTCGCCGAGCTGGCGGGTCCGCTGGGCGGCGACGGCGTGCGGGTCGCGACCCGGCGCGCGCTGGGGGACGCCTTGGCCCGCGCCCATGCGACGCGGGGGCGCTTCCAACTGATCGAGGTGATGCTGCCGCGCGGCCGGACCTCGGACACGCTGGCCCGCTTCGTCCAGGGCTTCAAGGCGGCCCGCGAGCGGCCGGCAGCGTCTGGTTGAAGAGCAGCACGTCACCAGAGAAAGGACACCCATGCTGGTCCGCACCGCGACCGAGGCCGACCTGCCCGGCATGCTCGCTATCTACAACGAGATCATCCGCAGCTCCACGGCCGTGTACACCGAGCAGGAGGCGACGCTGGAGGACCGGCGGGCCTGGCTCGCGGGCCGCACGGCCCAGGGCTACCCGGTGCTGGTTGCCACGGACGGCTCCGTGCTGGGCTACTCGACGTTCGGCGACTTCCGCCCCTGGCCAGGCTACCGGCGCACGGTGGAGCACTCCGTTTATGTGCGGGCCGATGCGCGCGGCCGCGGCGTGGGCGCCGTGTTGGTGGAGCCGCTGTTCGGCCTCGCCGCGGGCTTGGGCAAGCACGTCATGGTGGCCGGGATCGACGCGGCCAACCCCGCTTCCATCCGGCTGCATGAGCGCCTGGGCTTCGAGCAGGTCGGCACGTTGCGCGAGGTGGGCACCAAGTTCGGCCGCTGGCTCGACCTGGTGTTCATGCAGCGATTCGTCGCCGCCCCGGACGGCGCCGCCCGCGCGGAACCGTGATCGCCAAGCAAGGAGGGAGAACAACCATGCACGAAGGCATCAGCCACGTCGCCGTCCTCGGCACCGGCACCATCGGCGCAAGCTGGGCCGCCTACTTCCTGGCACACGGCCTTTCCGTCGCCGCCAGCGACCCAGCGCCGCACGCCGAGGGCTTCCTGCGCCATTTCGTCGAGAACGCCTGGCCGACCCTGGAGCGCCTGGGCCTGCATCCCGCCGCCGACCCGGCCCGCCTGCGCTTCACCGCCGACCCCGTCGCCGCCGTCGAGGGCGCAGGCCTGGTGCAGGAGAACGGGCCGGAGCGCATTGAGCTGAAGGTCGCGCTGTTCGAGCAGATCAGCGCCGCGCTGCCGCCGGACGCCCTGATCGCGTCCAGCAGCTCGACCCTGCTGCCCACCGCCATGCAGGCGCGGACGCATCATCCCGAGCGCCTGGTGCTGGGCCACCCGTTCAACCCGCCGCACCTGATCCCGCTGGTTGAGGTCGCCGGCGGCGAGCGGACTTCGCCCGAGGCCATCGGGCGCGCGATGCGGTTCTATGCCGCGATCGGTAAGCACCCGATCCGCCTGATGAAGGAGATGCCGGGCCACGTCAGCAACCGGCTGCAGGCGGCGGTGTGGCGGGAGGCGGCCTATCTGGTGGAGCAGGGAGTCGTCAGCGTGGCGGACGTGGACGCCGCAATCAGCCAAGGGCCGGGCCTGCGCTGGGCGATCATGGGGCCGATCATGACCTACCATTTGGGCGGCGGCGCCGGGGGATTGCGTTACCTCATGGACCACATCAGCGTGGACAAGCTGTGGCCGGATCTCGGCATGCCGGAGATGACGCCCGCGTTCGAGCAGGCGTTGATCGACGGCGTACAGGCAGAGGCGGAAGGCAAGCCGATCCCCGAGATGGCCGCAGACCGCGACCGCAAGCTGGTGGCGATCCTGGAAGGCTTGCGCTGATCAGCCCAGCACCCGCCGCATCTCGGCCCGGAGCGCCGGCAGCACGTCGGTGACGAACCAGGGATTGTTCTTTTCCCACACCCCGGTCCGCCAGCTCGGGTGCGGCAATGGGAAGTAGCGCGGGAGATATTGCTGGAACTCCCGCACCCGGTCGGTCATCCGGCCCGGCCCCAGCGCGTCAGCCTGGGCGTAGCTGCCGACCAGGAGGGTGAGGCGCAGGCTCGGCATCGCGTCCAGCAGGCGCCGCCGCCACAACGGCGCGCATTCCGGGCGCGGCGGGCAGTCGCCGCCTTGCGGCAAGCGGCCCGGGTAGCACAGCCCCATCGGCAGGATGGCGATGCGCGCCGTGTCGTAGAACTCATCCGGTGTCATGCCGAGCCAGGTGCGCAGCCGCACGCCGGAGGCATCGGTCCACGGCGTGCCGCTGATGTGCACCTTGGTGCCGGGCGCCTGGCTGGCGATCAGGATGGTGGCGGTCGTGGACACGCGCAGGATGGGCCGGGGTCCCAGCGGCAACACACTGGCGCAGGCGGTGCAGGCGCGGACTTGAGCCGCGAGATCGTCTAGGGTCATCGTCGCTCATATATAGAAAGGTCGCCGGCTTCTCACACGGACAACCCTTCGCCCTGATTTTTCCAATTGCGAAAGGCAGGAGCCGATTGGATGGCTGCGCCGGGTCAAGCAACCTTTACTCCTCGATACGCCGCCAGCCCGAAAGAAGCTGGCGGCTTGCCTTGCGGAAGGAATAAACGTTGCCGCCCCCGCCAGCAGGCTGGTCCGCATCGCGGCTGATGGGCGCGCCTTTCAGATGACAAAGCAGCAAGGCGCCGACGCCCCCATGCGAGACGACGGCGACATCGCCCTGGGCCGGGGCGAGGGACATAGCCCGTTCGACGGCCCTGACGATCCTGCGCTGCGCATCAATCGCACGTTCCCATCCGCGTACGCTTTCCTCCGGCCGTGCGAAGAACTCGTCCGCGACGGCCTCGAACTCGGCCCTTGGCAGATAGCCGGTCGCGGATCGGTCGTTCTCGCCCAGGTCTCTCATAGAGATGGCTTCAATCCCGAGTTTTCCGGTCAGGAGACTGGCCGCGTCCATCGCTTTTCGTTCGGTGCTGGTGAAAACGGATCGCACCCCCGTCAGCCAAGGCCGTTCGGCTGCCAGGCGCATCCGTCGCATCCCGACTGCGGAAAGCAGCCAGTCCGGAACCGGCACCTCGGAGTCGATCACCACGTCCGGATGCGTGATGAAATGGACGCTGGCCATGGTATCCTGCACAGCCTCCTGCCCCGACCGTTCCACCATCGCGAACCGCCCTTGTGGCATTACCCCAAGTCGTACTCGACCTCCGGCGTATAAACCGCCTGCTCCTTGCCCAGCCGAGAGCTGAACAGCGTGAAGTGCTCGACCGCGACCTGCTGGCTGCGGAACAGGTTGTGTCCGGCGACCCAGCCGGCGATCTTCGCCTCCGGCACGCCGTCCATGCGCGCCAGGGTCACATGCGGCAGGAAGCGCCGCCGCTCCCGCTCCAGCCCGGCGCGCTGCAAGGCGGTCTCGATCTTGGTCTGCAAGTGGTCGAGCTGCGGGTTGCGCTCCACCCCGATCCACAGGCTGTTGACCTTTCCGCCCTTCTCGAAAGTGCCGGCGCCCGCCAGTTGCAGCGTGAACCCCGGGGCGCGCAGCCCGGCCAGCGCGTGGTCCACCTCCTCTGCCCGATAGCCCGGCAGCTCGCCGATGAAGCGCAGGGTGACATGGTAGTTCTCGGGCGCCACCCAGCGCGCGCCGGGCAGGCCGCCCGCCATCCAGGACAGCCGCTCCCGCAGCGAGTGCGGCAGGTCAAGCGCCACGAACAGCCGCATCACGCCCCCCGGTTGGCCGCGGCGACCAGCCGTTCCATCAGCGGCAGCAGCCGCGCGACCTCCCGTCGCACGCCCTCCGGGTTGGGGTGGATGCGGTCGCCCTGGTTCAGCGCCGCCTCGCCCGCGATGCCCTCCAGGAAAAACGGGTCGTAGAGCAGGCCGGGCCGCTTGCCGAGCCGCTCGAACACCGCCCGGAACGCCGCGCCGTAATCCGCGCCGAGGTTGGGCGGCGCCAGCATGCCGGAGAGCAGCACCGGCACCCCGCGCGCCGCCAGCGCGTCCAGGATCGCGAGGAGGTTGGCCTCGGTACCCGCCGGGTCGAGGCCGCGCAAGCCGTCATTGGCGCCCAGCTCGACGAAGGCCGCGTCCGCGCCGTCCGCCAAGGCCCAATCCAGCCGTGCCCGCCCGCCCGCCGAGGTGTCGCCGGACACGGCGGCGTCCACCAGGGCCACATCCAGCCCGCGGGCGCGCAGCGCCGCCTGCATCACCGCCTGGAACCCGTCCGGCTGCGCCAGGCCGTAGCCCGCCGCCAAGCTGTCGCCCAGCACGAGGATGCGGGTCGTGCGCGCCTGCGCCGGGCTGGCCGCCAAAAAAGCCAGCGCCGCGAGCGTTGCGATGTTGGTCAGCCAACGGCGCGCGCCATATGGGCCTATCATGGACATCTCGATGGCTCACCCTGCCTCTGCGCCCCTGGTGCGGGTGCGGGACCTGCGGCTGACCGTGCCCTCCGCGGCGGGGCCGGTCAATATTCTGGGCGGTGCCGGCCATGCCGTCGATCTCGACATTGAGGCGGGGGAGGCGGTGGGCCTGGTGGGACCGTCGGGTTCGGGCAAGACCAGCCTGCTGATGGTGCTGGCCGGGCTGGAGCGGGCAACGGCTGGCCAGGTGCAGGTGGCGGGCCAGGAGCTGACGCGACTCGACGAGGACGCGCTGGCCCGGTTCCGCCGGGACCACATCGGCATCGTGTTCCAATCGTTTCACCTGATCCCGACCATGACGGCGCTGGAGAACGTGTCGGTGCCGCTGGAGCTGGCCGGGGTGCGGGACGCGGAAGCGCGGGCGGCGCAGAGCCTCGCCTCGGTTGGGCTGTCGCACCGCCTCACGCATCTGCCGGGCCAGCTCTCGGGCGGCGAGCAGCAACGGGTCGCCCTGGCCCGCGCCTTTGCGCCGAGGCCGCGCCTGCTGCTGGCGGACGAGCCGACCGGCAACCTGGACGTGGCGACCGGGCGGACGGTGATGGATCTGCTGTTCGGCATGCAGGCCAACGCGGGCACCACCCTGCTGCTGATCACCCATGACCCGGCGCTCGCCGACCGCTGCAGCCGGCGCGTCCGCATCGCCGACGGCCGCGTGGGCGTGCCCGCGTGATCGCGCTGCGGTTTGCCCGGCGGGAGCTGCGCGGCGGCGTGCGCGGCCTGCGGATCGTGCTGGCGTGCCTGGCGCTCGGCGTTGGCGCCATCGCCGCGGTGGGCAGCCTGCGGGAGGGCATCGAGCGCGGCCTCGCGACGGAGGGTCGGCGCATCCTGGGCGGCGACCTGGAGATCCAGTCCGGGGCGCAGCCCTTGCCGGACAGGCTGCGTGATTGGCTGCGCGCCCGGGGCGGCCAGGTCTCAGACGTGGTGCAGATGCGCTCGATGCTGGTTGCGCCGCCTGTCGCAACCGCCCCGGCCGGTGCGACCGGGGAGCGCCAGTTGATTGAGTTGAAGGCGGTTGACCCCGCCTATCCCCTGATCGACGCCGCCGCCGTGTCCACCGGCGCCTTGCAGGATGTCTTAGCCGAACGGGACGGAGTCGCCGGCCTGGTCGCGGAGCAGGTTGTGCTGGACCGCCTGGGCGTGCAGCCCGGCGCGCTGCTGCGCCTGGGCCGCAGCACCGTGCAACTGCGCGGCGTCCTGCTGACCGAGCCTGACCGGGTCGCGACGCCCACCATCCTCGGCCCGCGGGCGATGATCGGAGCGGCGGCGCTGCCGGCGACCGAGCTGGTGCAGCCGGGTTCGCTGCTGAACTACGACCTGCGCGTCGTGCTGCCTCCGGGCACCGACCCTGCGTCCACCACGGCGGCGCTCAGGGCCGCCTTCCCGGACGAGGGCTGGCGCGTCCGCAACTCGTCGGAGGCTGCGCCGGGCGTCGCGCGCTTCATCGACCAGACCAGCCTGTTCATGACGCTGGTGGGTCTCACGGCGTTGCTGGTCGGGGGCATCGGGGTCGCGACCGGCGTGCGGGCGTGGCTGGAGGCGCGGGCGCGGACCATCGCCACCCTGCGCTGCCTGGGGGCCTCCACCCGGACGATTTTCACGGTGTTCCTGATCCAGGTCCTGGCGCTCTCCGCGGTGGGCGTGCTGATCGGCGTGGCCGTCGGCGCCCTGCTGCCGATCGTGGGGGTAAGGCTGTTCGGGGACGCGCTGCCGGTGCCGCCGCAGGCGGGGCTGTATCCGCGGTCGCTGGCCTTGGCGGCGGCGTACGGGCTGCTGACCGCCGGGGCTTTCGCGCTCTGGCCTTTGGCGCGGGCGTCGCAGATCCCCGGAGCGG
This sequence comes from uncultured Acetobacteraceae bacterium, assembly GCA_964236035.1. Lineage (GTDB taxonomy): Bacteria > Pseudomonadota > Alphaproteobacteria > Acetobacterales > Acetobacteraceae > CAXSFF01. Next base: position 1,963 of record CAXSFF010000090.1, on the reverse strand, counting down.
CCTTGTTCCGGGACGCGCTGCTGCCGGCGCGGCTGCGCGCGCGGCCGTGGCTGCTGCTGACCCAGGCCGCGCTGGTCGCAGCGCTGGTCGGGCTGACGGTCGCGGCGTCGCCGGAGCGCGGTTTCGCGCTGTGGTTCTGCGGCGGCGCGATGGCGACCCTGCTGCTGTTCCGCATCGGCGGCGGTGCCTTGATGGCCTTGGCGCGCCGGGCGCCGCGGCTGTCGGCGCCCTGGGCGCGGCTCGGCGTCGCCAACCTGCATCGGCCCGGCGCCGCCACGCCGTTGATGCTGGTGTCCCTGGGCCTCGGCCTGTCCACCTTGGCCGCCGTCGCGCTGATCCAGGGCAACATCCGCAACCAGGTGCTGGAGCAGCTGCCGGCCAACGCGCCGACCTTCTACTTCATCGACATCCAAAACGACCAGATTGGCCGTTTCCAGCAGATCCTCCATGCCCAGCCCGGCGTCGGCGACATCGCCGAGGTGCCGAGCCTGCGCGCCCGGCTGGTCGCCGTGAACGGCGTGCCAGCTGAGCAGGTGCACGCGACGCCCGAAACGCAATGGGCGCTGCGCGGCGACCGCGGCCTGACCTACAGCCGGACAGTTCCGGAAGGGTCCCGCTTGGTCGCCGGGGAATGGTGGCCGGCAGACTATGCGGGTCCGCCGCTGGTGTCGTTCGACGCCGGGCTGGCGCGGGGCTGGGGCGTGGGCCTGGGCGACACGCTGCGGGTCAACGTGCTGGGCCGCGACATCGACCTGCGCATCGCGAGCCTCAGGGACATCGCCTGGCGGTCGCTGTCGATCAACTTCACCATGGTCGCCTCGCCCGGCCTGCTGGAGCGCGCGCCGCACACGCACATCGCGACGGTGCGGGCGGCGGCGGCGGACGAGGGCGCGGTGCTGCGCGCCGTGACGGACGCGCTGCCGAACGTGTCGGGCATCCGGGTCGCGGACGTGCTGGGCGCGGTGGCGGCGCTGGTCGGCAAGATCGCGGCGGCGCTCGCGGCGACCGGATCGGTGACGCTCGCCTCCGGCGCGCTGGTGCTGGTGGGCGCCGTGGCGGCCGGGCAGCGGCGGCGCATGGCGGAAGCGGTGGTGCTGAAGACGCTCGGCGCCACGCGGCGGCAGATCCGGGCGGCGTGGCTGGTGGAGTTCGGGCTAATCGGGGCGGCGGCCGGGCTGATCGCGGCGCTGGTGGGGACGCTGGCGAGTTGGGGCGTCGTCCGCTTCCTGATGCGGGCGGACTGGGTGTTCCTGCCGGGCATCCTGGCGGCAACGATCCTGGGGTGCGTCACGTTGATGCTGGGCTTCGGCTATGCCGGCACGGCGTCGGCGCTGCGCGCCCGGGCTGCGCCGTTTCTAAGAAACGAGTAGGGCGCAGCGCAGCATGTAGGTTTCTCGATTTTGCTTGATCCAGAATTGGATTGCACCAACATACGCGGCACGGGCAGTCACGCCCACATGAGGAAAAGGATTATGGCTTTCATCCCCGACTCTCGAACCTACGCGCCCAGCGCGGCCGCGGATACTGCGGTACTCGACGCCGGGCTGCGCGCGTACATGCTGCGCGTTTATAACTGGATGTCCTCGGGCCTGCTGCTGACCGGCATCGTCGCCTATGCCATCGCGAACACGAGCCTGATCGAGTTGTTTTACCATCAGGTCGCGACGCCGCGCGGCATCGCGGTTCAGCCGACCATCCTGGGCTACGCCGCGATTTTCGCGCCGCTGGTGTTCACCATGGTGCTGAGCTTCGGCGTGAACCGGCTGTCGCGTTCGGCGACGCAGGCGCTATTCTGGGCATTTGCAGCGGCCATGGGCGCCTCGCTCGCGAACATCTTCCTGATCTACAGCGGCGCCAGCATCGCCCGGGTGTTCTTCGTGACATCTGCGACCTTCGGCGCGATGAGCCTGTACGGCTACACGCCGAAGTCTGACCTGAGTAAGATGGGCAGCTTCCTGATCAT
>CAXSFF010000089.1:0-8211 GCA_964236035.1 uncultured Acetobacteraceae bacterium | reverse complement strand
CCCCCGTCATCCGGTTCGCGGGCGTGGACCAGGCGTTTGCCGCCTCCGACGGGTCCGTGGTGCAGGCGCTGCGGGACGTGAGCTTCGGCATCGGCCGTCACGAGTTCGTCGCCGTGCTGGGACCGTCGGGCTGCGGCAAGTCGACGCTGCTGCGGATCATCGCCGGCCTGGTGCGCCCCACCGGCGGGCGGGCCGAGATCCACGGCCGCGCCATCGACGGCCCGCGCGACGAGATCGGCATCGTGTTCCAGCGCCCGACCCTGCTGCCCTGGCTGCGGGTGCTGCAGAACGTGACCTTCCCGATGCGCCACAAATACGGCCGGGTGAGCCCGCAGGACACCGCCCGCGCGCAGCAGCTGCTGGGCCTGGTCGGCCTTGGCGAGTTCGCCCGCAAGCGGCCCGACGAGCTGTCCGGCGGCATGCAGCAGCGCGTCGCCATCGCCCGCGCCATGCTGCACGACCCGGACATCCTGCTGATGGACGAGCCGTTCTCGGCGCTGGACGCCCTGACGCGCGACGAGATGGCGTTCGAGCTGCTGCGCATCTGGGGCGAGCGCCCGAAGACCGTGCTGTTCGTCACCCACTCCATCCCCGAGGCGCTGCTGCTGGCGGACCGCGTGCTGGTGATGTCGAGCCGCCCGGGCGCCATCCGCGAGACCCTGGCGGTGGAGCTGCCGCGCCCGCGCTCGATGGAGACCATGGGGCTGCCGCTGTTCAACGAGCTTGCGACGCACATCCGCGGCCGGCTGTTCGCCCGGGTTTAGCCGCCAGCTGCCGTCGCCGGCCTTGCTGATGTCGTTGCAGCGGGTGATACCAATTGAACTATGACCGCTACACTGCTCCTCCTCCCCTTGCGGGAGGAGGCTGGGAGGGGTGGTTACGCCAGCCACCATGCGCGCGGCCCCCCTCCCCAGCCCCTCCCGCAAGGGGAGGGGAGAAGTTAGACATCCTTGCCATCGATATAAGCCGTGAGGAGAGCCGTAATGGCCGAGATCGTGAACCTGCGCACCGTCCGCAAACAGCAGGAACGCATTGCCGCCGCCCTCGAAGCCGCCGAGAACCGCGTTCGCCACGGCCGTACCAAGGCGGAGAAGCTGCGCGACCGGCTCGACGCCGAGCGTGCCGCGCAGGCGTTGGACAACGCGAAGCAGGAAGACTGACAGGCCCTTAGCGGACGCCCCTCCAACGCCAGTCCGCCACCTCCGGCAGGTCACGGCCGTGGGTGGTGACGAAGGCGCGGTGCTCGAACAGCTTGTCGCGCAGCAACTGCTTCACGTGCCCGGCGGTCGCCTGCAGCCGCGCCACCCGGTCGATCGCCTCGCTGGCCAAGTGGAAGCGGTCCAGCTCGTTCAGCACCGTCATGTCGAACGGCGTGGTGGTGGTGCCTTCCTCCTGGTAGCCGTGGACGTGGAAGTTGTCGTGGTTGCGGCGCTTATAGGTGAGACGGTGCACCAGCGACGGATAGCCGTGGAAGGCGAACACCACGGGCTTGTCGGCGGTGAAGATCGAGTCGAACTCCGCGTCCGGCAGCCCGTGCGGGTGCGCGGCGGGCGATTCCAGCGCCATGATGTCGACCACGTTCACCACCCGTATCTTCAGGTCGGGCAGGTGCTCGCGCAGGAAGTCCACCGCCGCCAGCGTCTCCAGCGTCGGCACGTCGCCGGCGCAGGCCATCACCACGTCCGGCTCCACGCCGCCGTCGTTGCTGGCCCAGGTCCAGATGCCCAGGCCCGTCGTGCAGTGGCGGATAGCGGCGTCCATGCCGAGCCATTGCGGGTCCGGCTGCTTGCCCGCCACGATGACGTTGACGTAGTTGCGGCTGCGCAGGCAGTGGTCCACCACCGACAGCAGGCAGTTGGCGTCCGGCGGCAGGTACACCCGCACCACCTCCGCCTTCTTGGCGATGACGTGGTCGATGAAGCCGGGGTCCTGGTGGCTGAAGCCGTTGTGGTCCTGCCGCCAGACGTGGCTGGTGAGCAGGTAGTTGAGCGAGGCGATCGGCCGCCGCCAGGGGATGTGCCGGGTCACCTTCAGCCATTTGGCGTGCTGGTTGAACATCGAGTCGATGATGTGGATGAACGCCTCGTAGCACGAGAAGAAACCGTGCCGCCCCGTCAGCAGGTAGCCCTCCAGCCAGCCCTGACACAGGTGCTCGCTCAGCACCTCCATCACCCGGCCGTCGGGGCCGACATGGTCGTCGTTGGGCAGGACCTGCGCCGTCGAGGTGCGGTCGGTGACGTCGAACAGCGCCATCAGCCGGTTGGAGGCCGTCTCGTCGGGGCCCATGACGCGGAAGTTCGCCGTCTCCGCATTGGCCGCCATCACGTCGCGCAGGAACGACCCGGCGACCCGCGTCGCCTCGCCGTCGACGGCGCCGGGCTGCGACACCGCCACCGCGTAGTCGCGGAAATCCGGCAGCTTCAGCTCCCGCAGCAGGATGCCTCCGTTGGCATGCGGGTTGGCGCCCATGCGGCGCTTGCCGTGCGGGGCGAGGGCGGCGATGTCGGCCCGCAACGCGCCGGCCTGGTCGAACAGCTCCTCCGGCCGGTAGCTCTGCATCCAGGCCTCGAGCAGCGGGATGTGCTCCGGATGCGCCTCGAAGCCTTCCAGCGGCACCTGGTGGGCGCGGAAGGTGCCCTCGACCTGCTTGCCGTCGACCACTTTCGGCCCCGTCCAGCCCTTCGGGGTGCGGAACACGATCATCGGCCAGCGTGGGCGCTGCCTGAAGCCGCCGGTCCGCGCGGCGGCCTGGATGGCGGCGATTTGGTCCAGCACGGTGTCGAGCGTGCGCGCCATCAGCGGGTGCATCGCCGCCGGGTCGTGGCCGGAGACGAAATGCGGTTCGTAGCCGTAGCCGGTCAGCAGCTGGGCCAGCTCGTCCTCGGGGATGCGGGCGAGCACCGTCGGCCCGGCGATCTTGTAGCCGTTCAGGTGCAGGATCGGCAGCACGGCGCCGTCGCGCACGGGGTTGAGGAACTTGTTGGAATGCCAGCTCGCCGCCAGCGCCCCCGTTTCCGCCTCGCCGTCGCCGATCACGCAGCACGCCAGCAGGTCGGGGTTGTCGAACACGGCGCCGTACGCGTGCAGCAGCGAGTAGCCCAGCTCGCCGCCTTCATGGATCGACCCTGGCGTTTCTGGCGCGACGTGGCTTGGGATGCCGCCGGGGAAGGAAAACTGGGTGAACAGCCGCTTCAGCCCGGCCTCGTCGCGGGAGATGCGCGGGTAGACCTCGCTGTAGGTGCCTTCGAGGTAGGTGTTGGCGACGATGCCGGGGCCGCCATGGCCGGGGCCGGCGATGTACAGCGCGTTGAGGTCGCGCGCGGTGATGACGCGGTTCATGTGCGCGTAGATGAAGTTCAGCCCCGGCGTGGTGCCCCAATGGCCGAGCAGCCGCGGCTTGATGTGCGCCAGCGTCAGCTTCTCGCGCAGCAGCGGGTTGTCCATCAGGTAGACCTGGCCCACCGACAGGTAGTTGGCGGCGCGCCAGTAGGCGTCGAGCAACGCGAAGCTTTCGTCGACGGAGGTCTGGGTGAGGCTGTCAGGGGGCATGTCGCTGTCATCCTTTGGGGACTGCCCGCTGGTCGGCGCTGCGGGGGCAGTCGTGGCGGATGGTCGGGTGAGGCCGGGATGTGGCGCGCTGCCAGGTTAAACGTCAAGTTAGCTGCTGATTCGTAATAATACTGACGGCAGTTGACCGCTCTGCTTCTCCTCCTCCCCTTGCGGGAGAAGGCCGGGAGGAGGGGTGGCCACGTCAACCACCCTGCGCGTGGCCACCCCTCCCGCAAGGGAGAGGGGAGAAGAGTCAGGCACGGTCCTTCGGAGTCGGGTGCCAGCTGAAGCAAGCGTGACACCGCTTTGGGCTGCACAGGGCGGTGGCGGCGCTGTAGCGTCCGCCGAAGATGCGTTCGCTCCTCCGCCTGTCCAGCTGCCTTGCTCTGCTCTGGCTGACCGCCGCCGCGCCCGTGGTGGCGCCGGCGACGGACTGGCTGGCGGAGCAAACCGCGCAATGCACCGCGGCCATCGCCGCCGCGGAGGCGAAGTATGCCCTGCCGCCCGGCCTGCTCGGCAGCATCGCCAAGGTCGAGAGTGGGCGGCCGGTCGCCGGCCTGCGGGATGTGCGGGCCTGGCCGTGGACCATCGACGCCGACGGCACGGGGCTGTTCCTCGACAGCAAGGCCGCCGCGGTCGCCTGGGCCAGGCAGGGCCTCGCCCGCGGCGTGCGCTCGATGGACCTGGGCTGCATGCAGGTGAACTGGCAGATCCACGGCCCGGGCCTGCATTCCATCGAGGAGGCGTTCGACCCGGCGGCCAACGCCGACTACGCCGCCCACTACCTGCGCACGCTGCACGAGGAATCCGGCGGCGACTGGAACGTGGCGGTCGGCTGGTACCATTCCCACACCGCGGAACTGGCGGCGGACTACCGCAACCGGGTGGCGGGCGTCGGCGCCGGCATCCTGACGGGAATCGGCGGGCCGGAGCCGCTGTACCAGCGCGCCATCCGCCAGGGCACCTTGCGGCTGGCGCTAGCTGGCGGCGGCATGCTGCAGATCAACGTGCGCCGGCAGCCCTCGGCGCGGCCGCAGCCCCGGCTGTCGCGGTGCAAGATCGCCGCCGTGCTGCAGCCGCTGCTGTCGCGTCCCGTGCGCGGCTGCGCGGCGTGATGCAGCCCGGCTCTCGCCTCAGCGGGCGCCGCGGCGGCGGTTGAACGCGAGTTCCTGCGGACTCAGCCGATAGCTGATGCGGACGTGGTAGGCGGCGCCGGAAGTCTTGGCGTCGACCGGCAGCACCAGCTCCACTGGGTCGGTTATGAACTGCACATGGTCGCTGTTCTCCTGGAACGTCAGCGGCACCGAGATGTCGCGTTCGTCCAGGATCGTGGTCCCTTTGGTGACGGAGACAAAATACACCACCAGGCCCTTGCGCGTCGGATTCGCAGGCCCGCGCGCCACGTCCATCATCGCCGAGATCGACGTGCGCAGATGGCTCTCGTCGTCCAGCGCACATTTACCGCGAGCGCCTGTGATCCGTCCGTCGATCACCATATCGGTCAGGTCGGAGCCGTTGCCGCGGAACCGGGTAACATCGGCACCATCCTTGAGGATGCCGATTTGCGGGCACGCGGGCGGAAACTGTCCGACACTTGGCGCACACGCGGCCAGCGCGGACAAGGCGGCCAGACCGAGCATCGGCGCCATGGCGCGAAGGGCACGTACGGACATGAACGACGGCATCGGGTACTCCGGTCGGGGTGGGAGAAGGGCCGCCGGGTTGTGGGAGGGCGAGCCGGGCGGCATACTGCGCGCCCAAGCCACAGCGGACAACATGGACCACAAACCCCAGCTACGCATCCTGCTGTCCGGCCCGCGCGGTTTCTGCGCCGGCGTCGACCGCGCCATCCGGGTGGTCGAGGAGGCGATCCGCCGCTTCGGGGCGCCCGTGTACGTGCGTCACGAGATCGTCCACAACCGTACCGTGGTGGAGACGCTGGAGGCGCAGGGCGCCGTGTTCGTCGAGGAGCTGGACGAGGTTCCGGCCGATGCGCATGTGGTGTTCAGCGCCCACGGCGTGCCGAAATCCGTGCCGGCAGAGGCCGAGCGCCGCAACCTGTACTACTACGACGCGACCTGCCCGCTGGTCAGCAAGGTGCACCGCGAGGCGGAGCGCCACTTCGCCGACGGCGGCGTCAACGCCCGCCACATCCTGATGATCGGCCATGCCGGGCACCCCGAGGTGGTCGGCACCATGGGCCAGCTGCCGCCGGGCGCCGTGACGCTGGTGCAGGACTCGGCGGAGGCCAGCGTGGTGGAGCCGGAACCAGGCCCGCTGGCGTTCATCACTCAGACCACGCTCTCGGTCGACGACACGGCGGAGATCGTCGAGATCCTGCGCACCCGGTTCCCCGCCATCGAGGGGCCGAAGCGCGAGGACATCTGCTACGCCACCACCAACCGGCAGGCGGCGGTCAAGGCGGTGGCGCCGGACTGCGACTTGGTGATCGTCATCGGCAGCCCGAACTCCAGCAACTCCCAGCGCCTGCGCGAGGTCGCCGAGCGGGCAGGGGCCAAGCGCGCCGTGCTGGTGCCCCGCGCCCGCGACCTGGACTGGACGCTGATGGATGGCGTGCGGACGCTCGGCCTCACCGCGGGCGCGTCGGCGCCGGAGCTGCTGGTGCAGGAGATGCTGACCCACCTGGCCGCCCGCTACTCCCTCGGCATAGAGGAGCGCCGGGTCACCGAGGAGGACGTGATCTTCAAGCTTCCCGCTCCGCTCGCCTGACCGGCTGGTGACGTAGCGCGATGGCCGTCTACACGGAGGTCTCGGACGAGGCGGTCGCCGGGTTCCTGTCCGGTTACGACATCGGCAGCGTGGTGGCGTTCCGCGGCATCGCCGAGGGGGTCGAGAACAGCAACTACTCGCTGCGCACCACGGGCGGCGAGTTTATCCTGACCCTGTACGAGAAGCGGGTCGACCCGGCGGAGCTGCCGTGGTTCCTCGGCCTGATGCAACATCTGTCTGAGCGCGGCATCACCTGCCCGCAGCCGGTGCATGGCCGCGATGGTTCGGCGCTGCGCGAGCTGGCGGGGCGGCCGGCCTGCATCACGACGTTCCTGCCGGGCGTCTGGCCGCGCCAGGTGCGCCCGATGCACTGCCCGCTGGTCGGCGACGCCATGGCCGCGTTGCATTTGGCCGGGGCGGGTTACGCCGCGACGCGTGAGAACACGTTGGGCCCGGCCGGCTGGCGTCCGTTGCTGGACCGCTGCCTGCCGCGTGCGGACGAGGCGATGGCCGGGCTGGCGCGCCAGTTGGAGGAGGCGTTGGAAGCCGTGCTGGCGGCGTGGCCGGCCGCGCTGCCCCGCGGCCACATCCACGCCGACCTGTTCCCCGACAACGTGTTCTTTCTGGGCGACCGGCTGTCCGGGTTGATCGACTTCTACTTCGCCGCCACCGACCTGTTGGCCTACGACATCGCCGTGTGCCTAAACGCCTGGTGCTTCGAGCCAGACCTTGCCTTCAACGTCACCAAGGCGCGGGCGTTGCTGCGGGCGTACTCGGCGCGGCGGCAACTGTCCGTGGAGGAGCGCGCCGCCTTGCCGGTGCTGTGCCAGGGTGCTGCCTTGCGGTTCCTGCTGACGCGGCTGTTCGACTGGGTGAACACGCCGCCGGGCGCCTTGGTGACGCGCAAGGACCCGCTGGAATACCTGGGGCGGCTGCGGTTCCATCTGGCGGCCAGGGATGAACATGCCTACGGACTCTGAAACCGAGGCCGTCGAGATTTGGACCGATGGCGGCTGCAAGCCCAATCCCGGCCCCGGCGGCTGGGCGGCGATCCTGCGCTTCCGCGGCACCGAGCGAGAGATGACCGGCTTCGACCCGGCGACCACCAACAACCGCATGGAGCTGACGGCGGCGGCGGCGGCGCTGGAGACGCTGAAGCGCCCCTGCCGCGTGGTGGTGCACACGGACAGCGAGTACGTGCGCAACGGCATCACCCGCTGGCACACCGGCTGGGTCCGCCGCAACTGGCGCAACGCCGCCGGCGACCCGGTGAAGAACATGGACCTATGGCGCCGCCTGCTGGACGCGGCGGCGGCGCACAGCGTGGACTGGCGCTGGGTCCGCGGGCATGCCGGCAACCCGATGAACGAACGCGCCGACCTGCTGGCCACCCGCGCGCGGGACGGTGGCTAATTCGTGAATTGCTGGCCGGAACACGAAAAACAGTAGCTCATCGTGGACGTGCCCTTGCGGGGGACGCGCTGAAATGCCCAGGATTCCCCAGTTGCTGGCGGGCTACGCTGCGAACGCCGCGACGGGCATCGCGTAGAGCACGTCGGCGGTCGCGGTGGCAGCCGCGCGCAACCCGAGCGCCTCGGGCAGTTCCTCATGCTCGACCTCGGTGGCAATGTCCGCGATCAGGCTCGCGAACGCCCCACCGTTGTCGAGCTGAAGCTTGCGCCCGACCAGGTCGGCAGCCTGGATGCCGTTGGTGCCCTCGTAGATCGGCGTGATGCGCGCGTCGCGGAAAAACTGCGCCACGCCGGTTTCCTCGACGTATCCCATCCCGCCGTGCACCTGGATGCCCAGGCTGGCCACCTCGTTGCCGAGGTCCGTGGCGTGCGCCTTCGCCAGCGGCGTTACCAGCTCCAGCCGGTCCCTGGCCCGTGGGTCGCCCAGCGCCGCGCGGTCCGCCTGCCCGGCGGCGTAGTA
>CAXSFF010000088.1:0-8227 GCA_964236035.1 uncultured Acetobacteraceae bacterium | reverse complement strand
GACCGAGCCGCTCCTACTCACGTTTGAGTCAGAACAAAGGGCCGTTGGTATTATTTCAAAATAATAAATAGCTTTTGGATTAAACATCTTTCGATCCGCTCAAGGCATTTTTCCATAATAAAGTTCTTTCGATTCTCTCCGTGATGGACTTTGGACGCGAGGCCCATCACAGCGCAAAAGCCATGGTAGGATTTGGAAGTGGCCTCCGGCGAGGATAAGTCTGCGAAGGGGCAATGCTTCTGCAAAGGCCTTCGTGATGTTGAAGTTACCGTCGAGATTTTACCCAATCTCATGGGCGAACTGGTCGAACCGCGGCGGGCCCACCAAATGTTTCCGGACGCCTGGTTCTGCGCACAATCGATTACAGAACAAAATTTTTGAAAAGCCCGCATCGTCGTTTTCAGAGATCGGTGCGCTGGCGGAAAACCCCCGTCATGGTCACGGGGTTGAGCGAGCGCCTGCGGGCGCGGACGAAGGAACTACAGCTTACGGATGCCGAAGTCGCGCGGCGCCTCGGCCTGGCACAGAGCCGTTACGCCCACTACGTCTCGGGAAGCAGGTCGCCGGACTACCGGACCCTCCTGCAAACCTGCCGTGCGCTGCTCACCTCGCCGAATCACCTGCTGGGCTTCTCGCCGGAGGACCGCCGTGATGGCGAGGCGGTGCTGTTGCACGACCGTGCGGCCGCAGCGCTCGACTCGATGGACCTCCGCGGCCTACGCCTGGCCGCCGACCTGCTCGACGTCATCGCACGCGACAGGGAGTGACGCCGGGACAAGCCGTTGATTGTGGTGCTGGGCGTCCGCCCGCCGACCAAGCACATGGCCGCTCTCGCCAAAGGCGACGAGGCCCATGGACCGCTCGAACCTTGCTAGCCGGCCCCATGCCATACGTCATCCAGGACGGGTGCCGTCAGGTCCACGTCCTCTCGGACCGTAACGGATCCCCGATGGGTGCCGAATAGCGAACCGGTCCTGGTTTCCCTCTGTTCAAGGCTCCGCAACGCCAGGTCGATGAGGTCGGCCTTGCTCCCGTCGGCCAACCGGTCTGCAAGGTGCTTGTTTCGGGCCATCATATCAGGCTGTTCGATCGTCACTATGGAGGCTACGCACCCCTCCTCGGTCCAACGATCGCAAGGGTAACGGCTTTCCTCAGGGGATGCGATGCGGACACGTCAATGCCTGATCGGAACCGACGCGTACGCTGAACGGCGGGTTATCCCTGGGTGACCGCCGTTGCCTGGTGGTGGCCAAACGGGAAGGCGTTCCGGCCCTGACGACCGCATGCCACCGGCCCGACATCGCCCCTGCGGTGGGGACACGGCGGGACGATTGGCTGACGGGATGAGGCCGGTGACGCATCCGAAGACAGGCGGCACCGATCCTGCCGGGGTCGGCGGTTGCGTCGCAGGCGGCAGTGGCCCAACACTCGACGCATGGCACGCAGGAAGCTCGGCATGCTGACGCTGCGCAACGCGGCCGAGAACGCCAGCACCGCACCCATCACCGACGCGCAGATCGTCGGGATCCTGCGCGGCGACGACGGCTATCAAGCGACGTCAGCAATCCATCCAGGGGCGACGCTGAGAACCCATCAACCTCTGCTACCGTGACGCCTCGGCCGATGCCGGTGCGGGTGTCGCCTTAATTAGCCCCGAGCGGCGCTTCTCGCGCAGCCGGTAGCTGTCGCCGCGGATGGTCAGCACGTGGCTGTGGTGCAGCAGGCGGTCCAGGATCGCCGTCGTCACGACTGGGTCGCCCGGCGCCGTGCCCCAGTCTCCCACGGCGCGGTTCGACGTGATCAGCATGCTGCCTCGCTCGTAGCGGCGGCTGACGAGCTGGAACAGCAGGTGGGCGGCCGCGGGCACCCGAGCCGGCCAAGGGTTTCAACACGGTCTGCCTGGTTTTAGGCACATCAACACTGAGGATCTTGATCCGGTCATGATGTCAGGAACGGGCGAGAATGCGGTTATCGACGGTCCTCGCGTCGCGCAGGCCGCACAAGGCCATCGTGGTGTCGAGTTCCCGGCGGATTAGGTCGAGCGCGATGGAGACGCCCTGCTCTCCCATGGCGCCCAGCCCGTAGAGGAATGCGCGGCCGATGAACACGCCCTTCGCGCCGAGCGCCAGCGCCTTGATCACGTCCTGGCCGGACCGGATGCCGCCATCCATCAGCACCTCCACCTTGGATCCTACGGCGTCCACGATGCTGGGTAGGGCGGCGACCGACGACATGGCACCGTCCAGTTGTCGGCCGCCGTGGTTGGACACGATGATCGCGTCCGCCCCGGTCTTGGCCGCGCACTCCGCGTCCTCGGGGTCGAGGATGCCCTTAAGGATCAGCTTGCCGCCCCAACGGTCCTGGAAACGCTTCACGTCGTCCCTTGGCCGCCGCCCGTTCTACAAGGATCTCGCCATCCGCGTGCTGCATCCCGGCAGTCCCGTGGGCGCCAGCGCCACCGGCATGGCAACGGGTTGCCCGACCATGGTGCTGGCGAGCGTGCGGTCCGTCATGTCCACCGCAACCCGCTGGCGCAGCTTGATGGTCGCAAAGTCGGTCGAATTCGCCCGGTAGGTGCCCTCGGTCCAGGAGCCGGAATCGGCGTAGTCGTAGAACATGCGCGGCACGCGCCGCTCGGCAAAGACACGCAGGTCCTCGATGGAGGTGACCGTCCTGGTCATGTCATGTAGCGGCCCGCGTTCACCTGGATCGTCTGCCCGGTGATGTACTCGGTCTCGAGAATCATCCGGACCGCCGGTCACAGCTCCTCCGGCCGGCGGAGACGGCCGAGAGGAAGCTTGTCCGGCGGCGGCAGGTCCATCTCGCCCACGATGTCGCTGGCAATGAGGGCTGGGGCGATCGCGTTGGCGGTGATGCGGTGGCGGAGGAGATAAGTGGCGTAGTAGTGCATCAGTCCTTCTGCGCCGGCTTTCGAGGCGGCATAGGCCGCAGACACGAGGCCGCCGGTGCGCGCGGCGAGCGACGACATGAAGATCAACCGTCCGCCGCCCTGCGCGACCATGTGCGGGATCGCCGCCTGCGAGACCAAGAAGGCGGAGACCAGGTTGGTCCGCAGCGTCTGCTCGAAATGCGCCTCGTCGATCGCTTGCAGGTCGATGATGCGGCCCACGCCGGCATTGTTGATGACACAGTCGATACGGCCGAACCGCTGCATGACAGCGGCGACCATGGCGGTGACTTCGGCGCCGATGCCGACATTGGCCCGGACCAGGAGCGCCTCGCTGCCCGATGCGCCGATCTGGTCCATGACCTCCTGCGCCGCCGCCGCGTTCGCGACGTAGTTGACTGCTACGGCCAGGCCGTTGCGGGCACAATCAAGCGCGAGTTGCCGGCCTATCCCGCGCGACGACCCGGTGATCAGCACGACCTTGGCAGCATCCATTCGTTCGCTACTCCTCAACGCGCGTGTACAACGCACGTCGCGCAGCTCGTCAGGCGCACGGGCCTCAAGCCGCGCCAGCCACTCGGCCTTAAGTGTTTCGCCCGGCACGCTTTCGAGGACGGGAATCGAGAACAGCGGATGCTGCCGCAGCTCGTCGGAACTACTGAACGTGTTCGCCATCACCATAGCTGCCACGCGCGCGGGGTGGCGAGCGCCGAAGCTCTGTAGCCAGTAGCCGGCAAGCGAGGAGCCGAGCAGGCAGGCCCTGCCAAGGCCCAACCCATCCAGCAACCCAGCCAAGCCGTCCGCGAGCACGTCGGCCGGAGCATCCGGGTAGTCAACCGCGATGCAGCGGAACGGGGGCACCAAGCCAAGCACCTGGCGGTAGAAGATGTCGGCGTTGCCGAGGCTGCCGGGCAGCAGGATCAGCGCGGCGCCGAGGCCGCCCGTGTCGCGTACCCGCCAGTTTTCCCCGGCAACGGCGACGGTCCGGACTGCGTAGCGCGTCCGGAGGTCCCGCAGCCCGGCAGCCGTTTCCGATGTGCCGCCCATTGCCTACTCGGCCGCGGCTGGCAAACCGTCGCCGCCCCGGTCCATGATACCGTGTGCGTCAGGCGTGAATGCCGCCTCCGGCCCGTTGCCGGCGATGACGAACAGGATCAGGTGCTCGGTGTCCGGCTCGCCTTCCGTCACGTTCATGAAGCGCCGAGCGACACCGGGCGGAAAGGATACGACATCGCAAGGGCCGACATCAACAAACTGATGATCCGCACCTTCGTTCCAGGCACAGCGCCAACGGCCGGTGATCGGCATGAAGGTCTCGTTGGTGTCGTGGTTGTGCATCAACGGACCGCGACCCGGCTTGCAACGTGCGAAGCCGAGGTTGAACCCTTCCGATTATGGCGACGATAGACGCGGTGTATCCCAGGCACCGGCATCTGGCACCGGCGTGCAGCACTCAATCCCCTTCAGCAACGGCGTTCGGTGTCGTGGCGCTGCTGCTCGGCTTGGTGACCTCCGCCTCGATCGCCTCGAAGCTCTTGCCGCGGGTCTCGAATGCCCAAAGCGCGAAGACCAGCCCGGTGGCGAGCAGCCATGCGGCCAGGTAGAGGAAGCCCGGCACCAACGTTGCCCGCGATGCGGTCGGCGAGAGCACGTCGGCGGACTGGAGGAACAAGCCCAGCCCGAGCGGGCCGATGCTTTGCGTCCGTCGTGAGGTGCCAAGGCTTTGCCACGTAGGCGAGGACGAAGCTGATCAGGAAGAAGTCCAGGAAGTCGATCATCTGCGCTGCGGCTGACACAGCTATGACGTAGATCTGCCTCTTGCTCATGCCGCCCTGCTGTTCGAGGCTTGAAACACTCATGCTGCTCTCCCCTGGCGCATGTCTCGCCTTTCGCGCCCTCGTAAGTCCGGCAACTCTCGTTCCACGTGCAGCGAGGATCTATCCGCGACGCTGGGATGCACGCAGTTCGGTTTGCGCGGTCAAGCGCCGAACTCGTTCGCGATGGGACCCAGTCATGCTAACCATCGACCCCATGGATTACCGGGGCCTTGACCTCAACCTGCTCGTGTCGCTGGAGGTGCTTCTGACGGAGCGCCATGTGACGCGCTCCGCCGAGAAGCTCGGCATCACGCAGCCGGCGATGAGCGCATCCTTGCCCGGCTTCGTACCTGTTCGGCGACCAATTGCTGGTCCGCAGCCCGCACGGGCTGGCGCGGACGCCGCGGGCCGAGCTGCTGCTGGAGCAGGTTGGCCAACTCATGGCAATCGTCGAGCGGATCACAACACTTCCGGCTGAATTCGATCCACGGACGAGCCGGCGCACGTTTACGCTTATCGGCACTGACTTTGTGGAGTTCATCCTGCCGCCGCCGTTGATGGCGGCATTGGCGCAGGACGCTCCCCAGATCGAGATCGTGTTCAAGGGGCCTGACCCCAAGAGCATCGAGGCCGCCATGGCAGCCGGAACCCTCGACCTGGCGATCGGCTACCTTCCGGACGCGCCGGACGGGCATCAAGACAACGCTGTTCCGGGAGACCTTGGTCTGCATCGCACGCCGGGGCCATCCCTCGCTGGCCGATGGCGTCCTTTCGCTCGATCGCTACGTCGAGATGCAGCACGTGCAGGCGCTGATGCGAGACGAGACGATGTATGCCGCCGCCATCGACGAAGCGCTTGCCGCCCATGGGCTTGTCCGGAGAGTGTCGCTTTGGCAGCCGAGCTTCTTTGCGGTCGCATCCGTGGTCGCGCGCACTGACCTGGTTGCCACGGTTCCAAAGCGCCTGGCCACCCATGCCGCGGGGCACCTGCCTCTCGAATTGCACCGCGTGCCGCTCCCGCTGCCACCCCCTGAGTTCGCGTTGTACTGGCACGAGCGCGACCGCGACGACCGGGACATCGCTGGCTGCGGGAGAGGATTGCAGGCGGCCTGTGGCGACCCTGAATCCGTGAAGCACGCAAGACCGGTTGGACCGAAGCGGAGATCGCCGCGATCGAGGCCGGCGACCGATCCGGCTCCCTCGGTGCGTTCACCCCCATCCTGGCCTTCGTCGATGAGTGCGTGGCCGACATTCGCGTGTCGGACGCGACGTTCGCCACCGCGCTCTCGCCACGGGAGATTGCAACCGTCCTGATCTTGGTTAGCCATTACATGACGGTGGCCCGCTTCATCGCCAACCTCGGAATCGAACTCGACCCGGCGCCCAGCGCCTGGGACAAGGAGCATTGATGTCTGCCCTGCAAGCCACCTCGGCTTCCTCCGTCAATCTCGTCCGCACGGGTCCCCGCGGTCGTACGCCGGTAGTTCTCGTGCATCCGGTCGGCCTCGACCTGATCTATTGGGGGGCACAGATCGACGCGCTGTGCGACGATCACGACATGGTCGCGTACGACCTGCCGGGCCATGGAGCGAGCGCCGGTCAGCCTGCGGATTGGACGCTCGACCAAGCTGCCGAGGTCCTGGCGCAGGTGGTCCGCTCTACCGGTGGCGGGGGCGCCCACCTGGTTGGACTTTCGGTTGGCGGCATGTCGCGCAGGCTCTCACCCCATCGCAGCCCGACTTGGTGCATTCGCTGACCCTGATCGACACGGCCGCCGTGTTCCCCGACGAGGCGCGGGCGGGCATGCGCGCGCGGGCCAAGATGGCGCGGGAAGGGGGCATGCAAGTGGTCCTGCCATCGACCCTTCAGCGCTGGTTCACCTCCGAGACAGTCACGCGGCATCCGGACCTGATCGACCGGGTCACGAAGACGCTGCTGGCGGACGATGCGCTCGTCCACGCCGCCATGTGGGATATGATCTCCGCCCTGGACCTCGTCGCGCAGCTCCACCGCATCTCCTGCCCGACCCTGATCCTGGTTGGTGAACACGATCCGAGCTCCCCGCCCGCCTCGGCCAAGGTGCTGGCGGAAGGCATCGCCGGCGCGGAAATGCACGTCATCCCCGATACGTCCCATATGGCGCCGTTCGAGAAGCCGGCTGTGATAAACGGCTATCTAAGCGCCTTCCTTGACCTTCTTGTAGCTGCCTAGGTTTTTGGTCACAGATAACCAAGCCATGGTCGAACGGCCAAACCGGGGGCCAGATCAACAAGCTGAAGCTGGTCAGACGCCAGATGTATGGGCGCGCTCAGATTGATGCCTGGTGCGACATGCACGTCGTTTAACAAGAGCTTCCGACCGCTCGGTCGAAAGTTCAGGTTGCCGTGCATCACAGTCAAGTTGTGTTCATATTGTCAAGAATTGACCACGCTTTATGGCTCAATCGTGCCGGCTGCTGTAAGTTCGGCGTTTGGCCAATACCCGGACCTGACGATATTTTGGACGAGATCACGAAGCACTAGACTAAGTGCCTTTGCGGCTCGCGACTGCGGGTGACCAACCGCCCAAGCAAGTGACCGGTGCAGGCGAAGTCCGTTTATAGGGCCTGCGCGTAGACGCCGTGCATCGATCTTGTTTTGTATCGCAGCCGCAAAGTGCACCGTCCAGCCAAATCCGTCCTCAACAAGGGCTTGCGCCACGGCTATCGAGTCAACCTCGATAACCGCTCGCAGCGTGACGTTCGCCCGGGCAGCCGCCGTTTCAAGTTCAAGTCTGATGCCGGACTTCGGGATGCCGGTCAGGATTAGCGGCATATTGTCAAGCGCACGCGAGCGGGTCGCTCCGCCGGCAATCCGCGCCTCATCAAACGGAACAATGACGCATATCGCATCGGAGAAGAGTGGGAGCATTTCAGTGTCTGGTGTCGAGGGCGAGCCGCTGACAATGGCAAGATCTATGGCTCCATGGACCAATTGATCAAGCAGAGCCGGTGCGAAGCTCTCAGTTATCTTGAGGCGGATGTCGGGGAAGTCCTGATGCAGCCGCAGCAGGAGCGGTGAGACCAGCAAGGGTGCAAGCCCTGGTGGAAGACCGAATGCTACTGGCCCGCGCGGCTGCGCCTCACGGCCGGACAGATCAAGCCTGATCTGCTCGGCATACCGCAGCAGCGACATCGCGCGTTCGAGCAGGACGAGCGCATCTCCGGTCGGCTTGGCGCCTCGTGCATGGCGCTTGAACAAGATGATGCCGAGTTCCTCCTCAAGCAGCCGGATTTGGCGGCTTAGCGCCGGCTGAGCGATCCCCAGGATTTCAGCGGCACGCCCAAAATTTTCCTGGGTTGCAAGCACCTGAAAGTAGCGAAGCTGCTTGAGAGACGTCGATGGTCTCGCGATTGTCAAACAGGACGAGGTCGTCGCGGCCGAGCAGCGTCTGCCCGGATACGTTGCCTCGACAGTGTGGTGCTCAGCCGAGTTCCCCGTGAACAATGACGAGGCCAACTACA
>CAXSFF010000087.1:0-8280 GCA_964236035.1 uncultured Acetobacteraceae bacterium | reverse complement strand
GCACCGTGTTCAGCGGCCCGGCCGAGCGGAAGTACTGGCCCTCGAAGTTCACCGCATGCACCTTGCCGGCATCGGCGTAGGTTTCCGTGGCGTGGTCGCGGATCACGGCGTCCGGCTCCCACGACTCGAACAGCTTGGTAACCAGCTCGACGTACTCGTCGGCCATGTCGTAGCGCAGGGCGCGCGGCGGCATCTCGGCATGGCCGAAGTTGCGCGCGGCGGCATCCTCCGTGCTGGTGACGATGTTCCAGCCGAACCGCCCGCGCGACAGGTGGTCGAGGGTGGTGGCGAGCCGGGCCAGCATGAACGGCGGGTACGCCATGGTGGACAGCGTGATGACGATGCCGAGCCGCGATGTGGCCTGGCCGAGGATGGCGGCCAACGGCGAGGGATCGTGCTTGGGCACCATGATGCCGTATTTGAGGTAGGCGGCGTTGCTGCCGCCATGCACGGCGGGGATGCTGAGCGTGTCCTCGATCAGCATGTAGTCGAAGCAGGCCCGTTCCATGGCGCGCGCCAGATCGAGGTGCAGCTCGCCGGTCCACGGCTCCGGCGCCGAGCCGAGCGGGTCGCTCCAGGCGTTCTGGCCGAAATAGGTGAACCAGCCGAGATGGAAGCGTTGGTCGGGCATGATGTCTCCGGGGAGTGCGGTCGCTTCCGTCGGAAGCAAAATCCGTGCAAGCGTTTCGGCCGTCACGTCAACGGCCGCCCAGCCGTCATTGCGAGGAGCGCTTGCGACGCGGCAATCCAGGGCCACACGGCGCATTTCCGTTACGCGGCCCTGGATTGCCGCACCGCCAAGCGGCGGCTCGCATTGACGGGTGTTTGAACGATGCGGGGACGCCTACCGGCACGGCTGTCGCCGGCTTTCACGCGTCCCCGTCCCTCCGAGGGACCGGGATAAGCCGATCGCCGCCGCCAAGTTCGCCGATTGAAGTAAAAGTGATGTTAAAGCCCGCTAGGCCGTGTAGGCGCGGCCAAGCCCCATCCGCAGCAACCCCTGCCGGTACGCGATCGAGGCACGGTCGGCGCGGATGTGCGCCTCCGCCGTGAGGTCGAGCGGCAGGTCCTCGGGGCGCTGCGCCTCCACGATCACCCGGTCCTCCTCGAACACCCGGCGGTTGAACTCATGCACCGCCGCGAGGTCCTCGCCATGGCCGAAATTGCGCACGATCGGCACGAAGATGCGGGTCAGCCGCGCCGAGACGGGCGTGGCGCAGTTGAACAGGCACAATCTCCGATCGTCCGGGAAGAAGATCGTCAGCCGCGGGAAGAACGGCAGCTGCATCTCGAACAGCCGCCGCCACAGGAAGCCCGCGGGCACGGACCTGTCGGGCACCACCCCGTGCGGGATGTTGGCGACGTCGCTGATGTAGTCGCTGACCAGCGTGCCGTCCTCGGCCCAATGCACCGCGTAGCGCGGCACCACGGGGTTGCCCGGGTCGGCGAAGGTGGCGTGATGCACGAAGGCGAAGTGCGCCACGTCGAGGAAACCCTCGCACTGGCGCCCCGCGGCCCCGGCGATGTCCATGGACGGCGGCGTGATGCGCTCGAACGCCGGGTCGTCCCAGAGCGGGAAGCGCGGCAGCCGGGCGGAGTCGGCGTCGGGGTCGAGGCTGGTCCACACCAGGCCGTAGCGCTCCACGACGGGGAACACGGCGACGCGCATGCGCGGCGACGGCACGGCGTCCGGTTCGGACGGGATGCTGCGGCAGGCGCCGTCCGGGCCGAAGCGCAGCCCGTGGTAGCGGCACACCAGCGCGTCGCCCTCGACCCAGCCCAGGCTGAGCGGCAGCCCGCGATGGATGCACAGGTCGCGCGCGGCGACGATGCGCGGCCCAGCGCGATACAGCACTAGGCGCTCGTCCAGCAGCCGCACGGCGATGGGCGCGTCGGCCAGGTCGTGCGCCCAGGCGACGGGATACCAGCCGCGCGCCAGCACCTGCCAGTCGGTCGCGCTGAACGTGCAATCGCGGGGCGGGGTCAGCATGGCGAGGCCTTGATCAGGTCGGCGGCGCGTTCGGCGATCATGATGACGGGCGCCTGGGTGTTGCAGGAAGGGATGTCCGGCATGACGGAGGCGTCCACCATGCGCAACCCGGCGATGCCGCGCACCCGCAGCTCCGGGTCGACCACGGCGCCGTCGTCGGCGCCCATCCGGCAGGTGCCGCAAGTGTGATAGAACGTCGAGCAGGTCTCCCGCACGAACGCCTCCAGCTCCGCCCAGTCGAGCCGCCGCGCCGGGCTGGCCGGCTCCGTGACCAGGTCCGCGAACGCGGGGGTGGCGGCAAGGTCCATGCAGGTCTCGACCCCGCGCATCAGCGCCTCCAGGTCGCCGCGTTCCCGCAGGAAGTTGGGCTGGATTTCGATGGCGTCGCCATGCAGGCGAAAATACCCGCGGCTTTCGGAGCGCATCAACCCGGGCGAGATCGCGTAGCAATCCGGCCCGAGCCGATACCGTTCGGCGATGCGCGCGTCGGCGTGCGGCCCCTGCACCACGAAGGCGTGCAGGTCGGGGCCGGGCAGGCCGGGACGGCTGCGCCAGTTCATCATGGCGCCGCCGCCGTTGCCGCGCACCGCGCCAACGGAGCGCCGCGCGCGGAAGTTCACGCCCATCACTAGCGGATGGTCCTGCAGGTTCTCGCCCACGCCGGGCAGGTCCGCGGCGACATCCAGGCCGAGGCCGCGCATCGCGGCGGCTGCGCCGATGCCGGAGCGCAGCAGCAGCACCGGCGAGCCGATCGCCCCCGCGCTGAGGATCACCTCGCCGAGCGCGCGCGTGGTGCGAGGCTGGCCGTCGACCAGGTGCACGATGCCAGTGCAGCGCCCGCCCTCGATCACCAGGCGCAGCGTCGTGGAGCGGGTCAGCACGGTGAGGTTCGACTGATCCAGCACGGGATGCAGGTAGCCGCGCGCGGCGCTCCATCGCTCATCCGCGTGCATGTTGTAGTTCGCCAGGCACGCGCCCTCGTTGCCGGCGGCGTTGGCGTCGTCGATCATTGGCACGCCGATGTCGGCAGCGCCGGCGAGCATGGCCCGGGCGATCGGATGCGGGTCGGACGCCTGTTCGATGCGCATCGGCCCGCCGGCGCCACGCCATGGATCGGCGCCACCCTGCCAATCCTCGCTGCGGCGGAAATACGGCAGCGCCGCCGCGAAATCCCAGCCCGGCAGGTTCCAGCGATCGTAGTCCGCCGGATGCCCGCGGTACCACAGCATCGCGTTGATGCTGCTGCTGCCGCCGAGTACGCGGCCACGCGGGATCGGGATGCGGCGGCCGCCAGTCGCCTCCGATGCCGCGTATTCATGGCCCCAGTCGTATTCGCCGCCCATCAGCGTCGCCCAACGCGCGGCGTCGGCGATGGCGCCGATGCCGGCATCCGGCGGACCCGCCTCGACCAGCAGCACGCTGCGCGCGGGGTCCTCCGTCAGCCGCCGCGCCAGCACGCAGCCGGCCGCGCCGCCGCCGACGATGACGGTGTCGTAGGCGCGCGCCGGGATCGTGGTTGGGTCGGGACTGCTCACTGCTTTCGGCGTCGCATCAAATTTGGGCAACTGTTCCAGGACACGGCGGCGTACCGTGCCGCAAGCATGCGAGATGACCGTGCGCCGCGCAACAAGCGACCGTGGCATACCGCTTGCCTGACGATGTCGCGAGCGGCACGAAATTCAGTTCGCAGGGAGCATGGCAGATGCACTTCGACGACCCCCGGCTGTCACGGCGGCGCATCCTCCAGGGCGGCGGGCTGGCCGCCGCCGCCACGGTGGCGCCCGGGCTGCTGCGCCCGGCGCGCGCCGCGGGCTTCACGGCGCCGATCCAGGAGGCGGACGCCGTGATCGGCTTCGGCCATGTCGGGCCGATCTCCGACGAGGGCTGGACCTCGTCGCACCACGCCGGGCTGCTGGCGGTGAAGCAGGCCTACCCGAAGGCGAAGTACATCGAGATCGAGAGCATCCCCTACTCCGCCGACGCCACCCGCACCTTCCGCCAGTTCGTGGCGCAGAAGGCCAACCTGGTCATCCTCAGCTCCGAATACGGCGACCTGCTGCACGGCGTGTCGGACAAGGCGCCGGACATCGCCTGGATGGAGTGCAACGGCCATACGGTGGCGGCGAACCGCAGCTGGTACTACGTCAAGCACTGGCTGCCGTCGTACGTGGCGGGGGTCGCGGCCGGGCTGACCAGCAAGACGGGCAAGTTCGGCTACGTCGGCTCGCTGGCGGTGCCGACGGTGTACTGCGGCGTCAATGCGTTCCTGATGGGCGCGCAGTCGGTGAAGCCGGACGCCACCATGCAGGTGATCCTGATCAACTCCTGGTTCGACCCGCAGGCGGCGGCGCAGGCCGGCACGGCGCTGATCGACAACGGCTGCGACTTCCTGTTCGGCGTGATGGACGAGGCGGCGTACCTCCAGGTGGCGGAGAAGCGCGGCGTGCCGGCGGTGATGTGGAACACCGACGTGCGGCGCTATGGGCCAAAGAGCTATGTCACCTCGATCGTGGTGAACTGGGACAAGTTCTACGTGCAGCAGGTGAAGGCGCGGCTGGCCGGCGCGTGGAAGAGCGACACCACCTATTTGCTCGGCATGGGCGACGGCCCCGACGACGCCACCGACCGCGACGCCTGGGGCGAGAGCGTGCCGCAGGCGGTCCGCGTGCAGGCGGATGCCGTCCGCACCAAGATGCTCGGCGGCTTCACCCCCTTCGTCGGCGAGATCAAGGATTCCGACGGCAAGGTGCGCGTCGCCAAGGGCAAGGCGATGACGGACATGGAGCTGTACGATTGGAACTGGCCGATCGCCGGCGTCACCGGGCTGCGCAACGCCTGAGCCGTGGCAGGTGGCGAGGTGATCGTCGAGCTGGCGGGGATCACCAAGACCTTCCCCGGCCTGGTCGCCAACGACGCCGTCGACCTCGACCTGCGCGCCGGCGAGATCCACGCGCTGCTGGGCGAGAACGGTGCCGGCAAGTCGACGCTGATGAACGTGTTGACGGGCATCTACCAGCCGGACGGCGGCCGCATCCTGCTGGACGGCGTCCCCGTGCGGTTCGCCTCGCCGACGCAGGCGATCGAGGCGGGCATCGGCATGGTGCACCAGCACTTCAAGCTGATCCGCGCCTTCACCGTCGCCGAGAACATCCATCTCGGCTGGAAGCGGACGCCGTTCCGCGTGTCCGCCGCCGGGCTGGAGGCGAGCACGCGCGCGTTGGCGGAGAAGTTCGGCCTCGCCGTGCGCCCGGCGGCGCGGGTGGAGGACCTGTCGGCAGGCGAGCAGCAACGCGTGGAAATCCTGCGCGTGCTGGCCCGCGGCGCGCGCGTGCTGATCCTGGACGAGCCGACCGCCGTGCTGACCCCGCCCGAGGCGGCGCTGCTGGTGCGGGCGCTGCGCGGCTTCGTCGCCAGCGGCTACGCCGTGATCTTCATCAGCCACAAGCTCGACGAGGTGCTGGAGGTCGCCGACCGCATCACCGTGCTGCGCGCCGGGCGCAAGGTCGCGACGCTGCCGGCGGCGGAGTGCGACCAGGCGCGGCTCGCCACCCTGATGGTCGGGCGCGAGATCGCCATGCGCCACGGGTCCGCGCGGCGCGAGGCGGCGACCGGCCCGATCGTGCTGCAACTCGCCGGCGTGTCGGCGCAGGACGACCGCGGGCTGCGGGCCCTGGCCGACATCGACCTGGCCGTGCGCGCCGGCGAGATCGTCGGCGTGGCCGGGGTCGCCGGCAACGGCCAGCGCGAGCTGACGGAGGTGCTGACCGGCATCCGCGGCACGAGCGAAGGCCAGGTGCGCATCGGCGGCCGCATCATGCACGGCGCCGACCCGGCGGAGTTCCTCGCCGCCGGCATCGGCCACATCCCGGAGGACCGCCTGCGCAGCGCGCTCGCCCCGTCGATGGCCGTCACCGACAATGCCGTGATGCGCGAGTACAGCCGCCCGCCCGTGTTCGCCGGGGGGCTGTTCCGCCCCCGCAGCGCGGCGGCGCTGGCGCGGCGCATCGCGGCGGACGCCCAGGTGCTGGTGCCCAACATGCGCATGCCCGTGCGCAACCTGTCGGGCGGCAACCAGCAGCGGCTGGTGGCGCGCCGCGAAATGCGCATCGCCAGCCAGGCGCTGGTGGCGGCATATCCGACCCGCGGCCTCGACATCGGCGCCATCGACAGCATGCTGCGCTACCTGACCGAGATGCGCGACCGCGGCTGCGGCGTGCTGCTGGTGTCGGAGGAGCTGGAGGAGCTGCTGGGCATCGCCGACCGGGTCGCCGTGCTGTTCCAGGGCCGCATCATGGGCGTGTTCCCCTCGCAGGAGGCCGACTCCGAACGCATCGGGTTGCTCATGGGCGGCCGGGCGGAGGCGGCATGAGGACCTCCCCCGCCGTCACCCCCCAGCCGTCATTGCGAGGAGCGCTTGCGACGTGGCAATCCAGGGCCACACGACGCAAACCTGCCGCGCGGCCCTGGATTGCCGCGCCGCCAAGCGGCGGCTCGCAATGACGGACACCGGGCTTGATGCCGCCGTCGTGACGCCGCAGCGCTTCCGGTTGCAGCGCGTCGCCGCGATCGGGCCGTGGACCGTGCTGGCGACCCGCGTGCTGTCCGTGGTCGCGGCCTTGCTGGTGGGCGGCGGCGTGTTCTCCCTCGCCGGCTACGACGTGCCGATGCTGGCGCAGAACGTGGTGAGCAGCTCGCTCGGCAGCCTGTTCGGGCTGGAGGACCTCGGCCTGCTGTTCTCGCCGCTGATCCTGACGGGGCTGGCGGCGGCGGTGGCGCTGCGCATCGGCCTGTGGAACATCGGCGGCGAGGGCCAGTTCTACGCCGGCGCCATCGCGGCCACCGTGGTCGGCGTCGGGCTGCACGGCAACGATGCGGTCATGCTGGTCTTGATGGCGCTGGCCGGGTTCGCCGGCGGCGCGGCCTGGATCATGGTGCCGGCGCTGGCCCGCGCCTGGCTCGCCATCGACGAGATCATCACCACCCTGCTGCTGAACTTCGTCGCCGTGCTGCTGGTGAACTACCTGTGCACGGGGCCGATGCGGGACGCGAACGCCGTCGTCACCTCGGCCAGCGACCGCATCCCGTACGAGGTGCCGCCGCTGGTCGACGACCTGCATTGGGGCCTGGTGGTGGCGGTTGCCGCCGTCGCCGTCATGGCGCTGCTGTTCGCCTACACGCGCTGGGGCTACGAGGTTCGCCTCGCCGGTTCCAACGCCAACGCGGCGCGCTATGCCGGCATCCCCGTCAAGCGGCGGCTGCTGCAGGTGATGCTACTGTCCGGCGGGCTGGCGGGGCTGGCGGGCATGCTGGAGGTGGCGGGCACGGTGCATCGCCTGCAAGCCGGCATCTCCAACAACTACGGCTATGTCGGCGTCATGGTCGCCGTGCTGGCGGGCGGCTCGCCGCTGGCCGTGCTGCCGGCGGCGCTGCTGATGGCGGTCATCCTCAACGCCGGCACCGTGCTGCAGGCGTACGGCGTATCCAGCTACGAAGTATTGGCGCTGACGGGCCTGGTGCTGCTGTTCACGGCGATGGGCGAGCGGCTGGCGTACTACCGGCTGCCGCGGATGGTTCGCGCGCGATGATCGACCTGCTCACCGGCCTGCTGGCCACGGCGCTGCTGGCGGGCGGCGTGCTGGTGCTGGGCGCGCTCGGCGAGGTGCTGTCCGAACGGGTCGGCGTGTTCAACCTCGGACTGGAAGGGCTGTTCGCGCTGGGTGGCGTCACCGGGATCATCGCCGTGTCGCATGGCGCCGCGCCGATCGTGGGGATGCTGGCGGCGATGCTGGTGGCGGCGGCGTTCGGCGCCGGGTTCGCCGGCGCGGTGGTGCTGTTGCGCGCCAACCAGACGCTGTGCGGCCTTGCCCTGACGATCGCCGGGTCAGGGCTGGCGGCGGCGGCGGGGCGCAGCTACTCCGGGCAGCCGGCCAAGGCGATGTTCGAGGGCGTCGCCATCCCCGTGCTGTCGGCTTTGCCGGTGCTCGGGCGCGCCGTGTTCTCGCAGAACCTGCTGATCTACGTGATCTGGATCATCCTGCCGCTGTCGCTGCACTGGCTGCTGTACCGCACCCGGCATGGCATGAACCTGCGCGCCGTCGGCGAGAACCCGGCGGCGGCGGACGCGGCCGGGGTCAAGGTCGTGCTGATGCGGTTCAGCTACGTGGTGGCGGGCGCCGCCCTGGCCGGGGCCGGCGGCGCGTACCTCACGCTGGCCTTCGTGCCGTCCTGGTCCGACGGCATCACCGGCGGGCGCGGCTGGATCGCGGTGGCGCTGGTGATCTTCGCCGGGT
>CAXSFF010000086.1:0-8297 GCA_964236035.1 uncultured Acetobacteraceae bacterium | reverse complement strand
GCATGACCCAGCGATGTCCACCGCCAGGATGCCGCAGGCGCCCAGCGTGTGCCCGGACCAGCCCTTGGTCGAACTGCACGATGTCTCTCGGCCGAACACGGCGGTGACGGCGGCGTCCTCCATGGCATCGTTGGCGCGGGTGCCGGTGCCGTGCAGCGCCACGTGGTCCACGGCGGACGCCGGCAGCCCCGCACGGTCCAATGCGCCGCGCATGGCCGTGATCGCGCCGGCGCCCTCGGGATGCGGCGACGACATGTGGAAGCCGTCGCTCGAACTGGCGTAGCCGAGCAGGCTGAACGGCGCCGCCTCGCGTTCCAGCAGGGCGAACCCGGCTGCCTCGCCGATCGAGATGCCGGTGCGGTCGCCGGCGCAGGGGCGGCATGGCGTGGGCGAGATCAGCTCCAGCGCCGCGAACCCCTCCAGGGTGAGGCGGCACAGCGTGTCCACCCCGCCGACCACGGCGGCGTCGCACAGCCCCGCCTGCATCAGGTGATGGGCGTCGACGAAGCTGCGCGCGCTGGAGGCGCAGGCGGTCGACACCACCAGCGCCGGCCCGCGCAGGCCGAGCGCCGCGCGGACGTAGCGTGCGGACGAGAACATGTCGTGGGTATGCTCGTAGTCGAATGTCGCCGGCAGCGCGCCGTCCGCGTCGCGCGCGGCATACGCCTCCTCGCCTGACAGCACGCCTGAGGTGCTGGTGCCGAGCACCACGGCGATACGGTCGGCACCATAATGGCGGACGGCGGCGGCCACGACGGCATCGAACCCGTCGACCCGCAGCGCCATGTCGGCCAGCCGATTGTTGCGGCAGTCGAAGCGGGACAGCGGGGCAGGCAGGCGGTGCGCCTCCAGCTCCGCGACGCGCCCGATCCAGCCGCCGCCGGCGAAATCGTTGCGGCGTAGGCCCGTGCGGCGTTGGCGCAGAGCGTCCAGGATGGCGGCGGACCCGGCGCCCATCGCGGACACGGCGCTGCGGGCGGTGATGCCGACGGGCTGCATCAGGCTTCCCTTGGTTTGAGGCCGACGAACAGGAAGCTGAACGCCATCGCCGCCACCGCGCCCACGGCGACGGTGACGCCGATCGCGCGCAGCAGCGGCGTGTGGCACAGCGCCAGCAGCCCGAATGTCAACAAGGTCATGCCGTTGCAGGTGACAAGGGTGCGCAGGGTGCGCGCGCGCTCCTCCGCGTCGAGCTGGCGGCGGGCGTAGAACAGGGCGTAGTCCAGCCCGACGCCGATGGTGAACTGCAGCGCCACCAGGTGCAGCAGCGACAGCCGCAGCCCCGCCGCCGTCAGCACGGCGACCGTCACCACCATCGCCGCCAGGATCGCCAGCACGATGCGGGCGACGATGACGGGGCGGCGCAACCCGACCAGCAGCGCCACGACCGCGCCGCCGGCCCCCGCCGCCAGCCAGCGCCCGGCGCGGGCGGCGTAGCGCGACACCAGGCCGTTGGTCTCGGCGTGCATGTCGACGAACACGGCGGCGGGCGTCGCCAGCGCCGCGACGGCACTCGCCGCCGCTCCCGTGAAGGCGACCGGGCCGAACCACTGGCCGTCGCGCCGGAACAGCAGCGGGCGCAGCCGGGCGGCGATCGCCGGGGTATCGAGGTCCTCCAGCCGTACGGGAGCGCTGGTGCGCGCGGCGGCGACGGCCTTGGTGAAGGCATCGAAGGCGTCGGTGCGGAACGGCGTGCCCTCGCGCGCCGCGTCCAGGCGGTTGGCCAGGGTGGCGGCGTCGGGCAGCGCGGCCCGGCGGGCGTCCTGAACGACGGCGCTGGGCAGCAGCCGCGCGGCAGCCTCGAACCCCGTGATCGCGTGGTCGGCCTGCAAGCGGGCGATGGCGGGCAGCAGCGCCTCCTGCTGCCGCAGCACGGACTCCGCCGTGTCGCCCTGCACCACCAGCAACTGGCCGAAATCCGGGGCGCCGAGTTGGGCGCGCACTTCGGCGTCGAGGTCGCGCGAGGCCTGCGGGACGGGGCTGAGGTTAGCGACGTCGCCCTCCCAACGCGGGCCGCCGATCGCCAGCAGCCAGGCCAGCGCCGCCAGCGCCACGATTGCGCCGGGCACGCGGAACCGCCGCAGCCGCTCGACGCGCAGCAGCCCGGCCGGGTCGCCGGCGGCGACGGGCGCGAGGTTGGCCGCGACGATCAGCCGCGGCAGCGCGAACCGCGTCACCGCCGCGGAGGCCAATACGCCGACAGCGGCGAACAGCCCCAGTTGCTCCACCCCGGGGAAGCCGGAGAACACCATCCCCGTCAGCCCGAGCGCCGCCGTGATCACGGCGAGGGTGAACGCCTGGCCGATGCGCCGCAGCGTGCCGCTTGCCGCCTCGCCGGACTTGCGGTGGCCGATCAGCAGCACGGGGTAGTCGACGGTCACGCCCAGCATGGTCATGCCGAAGCCGAACGCGATGCCGTGCACGAAGCCGAACGCCAGCTGCACCGCCACCGCCGCCGCCGCGATGCCCAGGGTGATCGGCACAGCGATGGCCGCGATCACCCACGGGCTGCGGAACCGCCACAGCAGCAGCCCCGCCACCAGCAGCGCGGACACGATCGACAGCAGCTCCACGTCGGCGCGGATGCCGTGCGCCGCCTCCCGCGCGAACACAGCTGGCCCCGTGGCGAGCAGCCGGGCGGGGCCGGGATCGGTGGCGGCGAAGGCGGCGCGCAGGGCGGCGTCGGCGGTATCCTGCGCGCCGATGTCCATGCCGGCGGCACGGGTCTGCGCCACCAGCAACGCACGGTCCTGCGCGGGTGCGAACCAGACGCCGCCGATGGTGCGCACCTGCGACGCGCCGATCCAGGCGGGTGCGAGGGCCGCGAACGCGCCAATCGGGTCCGGCAGGCCGAACCGGATCGCCAGCGGCGCGGCTGAGGATCGCAGCTGTTGCAGCAGCCGCGCCAGGTCAGCTCGCAGCGCATCGGCGGTGAAGGCGGCGGCGTCGGTCGCAGGCGACAGCAGCAGGCGGTGGTCGAACAGCGCCTGCTGGTCGGGGCCGTCCAGCGCGTGGCGGCCGTTGCTGACGAGGGTAAACAGCTCCGTGCGGTCGAGCCGGT
Source organism: uncultured Acetobacteraceae bacterium (assembly GCA_964236035.1). GTDB lineage: Bacteria > Pseudomonadota > Alphaproteobacteria > Acetobacterales > Acetobacteraceae > CAXSFF01. The sequence goes on along the minus strand of CAXSFF010000086.1, from coordinate 5,236 downwards.
CGGCGAGGTCGCCGCTGATGCGGGCCAGGTCGGCGGCGGGCGCGCCCTCGATGCCGATCAGGATCAGGCTGGCGACGCTGCCGGATTGCAGCTCCTGCAGCATGAAGCGGCTGGCGGGGGTGCTGCCGGCGGGCAGGAAGGCGGCCATGTCGGTGCGTATCTGCACGAAGCCGAACACCGCCGCCGTGATCCCGGCGGCGACGGCCAACGCCAGCAGCAGCGGCGCGCGCCTTGGCCCCGCGTCCGTCATGGGTCGGGGGTGATGGCCAGGCGGTCGGTGTCGCCGCCGGGCTGCACGCTCTCGATGCTGCGAACGTCGGCACCGCCGTCGATGCGGACCTCGCGCACCAGGCGGGCGATGGCCGGGTCGATCGGGTGCAGCACCAGGCGCCAGTCCTGCAGGGTGCCGCTGGCGTCGATGCGGTAGACCCGGCGCAGCGTCGCCAGGTCGCCGGACAGCGCGCCGCGGATGGTGTCGACCAGGGCGCCAATCTCCGGCTGTCCGTCCAGCTCCACGACGCGGGGCGCATCGCCGTCGTCGATCACCAAGCGCCCGCCATCGACCACCAAGCGTTCGGGCGGGTCGGCCGTGACCTTCTCCAGGTGCGCCGGGCGCGCGTAGGCGAGTGTGCCCGTGCTGCGCAGGCTCTGGTCCAGCGCGGCGAAGCTTTTGGTCTCGACGAAGTGCGCGCGGCGCTGCGGGGCCTGCGCCAGGCGCGCCATCAGTTCATCCAGCGGAAACGCCGGCTGGGCTTGCGCCGGCAGCGACAGCGCGGCGAGCAGCCAAAACCCGTGCTGGCGCATACTCGGGTGCCTCCCACACGGAAAAGAAGTTGAACCAGTTGAACGGGTGCGCCCGGCAGCCCGCCTCCAGCCAGTCCGCGTAACGCTGCACATGGTGCGCGAGCACGGCCTGGCGAGTGTCGCGGGGCAGGACGATGCGGTCGGCGAACGGGGCAAAGGCGATGCGATAGCGGCGGGGGCCGAGCCGCACGCCGGAAAACGTCAGCACGGGGCAGCCGAGGCTCGCCGCCACGATCAGCGGTCCCGTGGGCAGCTTGGCCGGCAGGCCGAAGAACGCCGCCGCGACCGTCCGCGCGCCAGCGGGCGAGCGGTCCGCCAGCAGGCCGACGAACGCGCCTGCCGCCACCGCCTCGTGCACTCGCAGCATCGAGCCGGCCTCGCCGATCTCGATGATGCTGTCGGCCAGGGTCGGGTCGATCGCCTCCAGCAGCCGGGTCTGCGGGCCGGAGTTCTTGCGATACATCAGCGCCTTGACGGGCACCGGGCACTGCGACCGCAACTGGCGCAACGCCTCGAAGCTGCCGAAATGCGCGCCCAGCAGCACGCAGCCCTGCTTGGCCGCCACCAGGGCGTCGAGATGCTGCCGGCCTTCGATCTCGAACGTGAACGCTGCGGTCTGGCCGGACAGCAGGAACACTCGCTCCAGGATGGCGCCGGCGAAGGTGTGGATGTGTTGGAACACGTCGCGCCGGGTCGCCGGCCGGCCCAGCGCGCGGGTGAGATAACCGCGCGAGGCGGCCCGTGCGCCCGGCGAGCGGACGTAGAACCAGGCGGTGATGCCTGGAAGCAATATGCGTCCGGCGCGCCAGCCGATAGTGCGGACGATCCACATCATCAGGCGCAGCAGCCACGGCGAGCCGCGTTCGGCCTGCACCGACCAATCCGTCATGCCGGCCGGGCCGACCCGCGCAGCACGCCGCCGCCGCAGACCGAGCAGGCGAACTCCACCCGGTTGTCGCCCTGTTGCCATCGCAATTCCACCACGTCGCCGGGGCGCACGGGGGCGGTGAACTTCGCGGCGAGCAACATCAGCGTCCCGCAACCCTCGGCGGCGAGCCGGGCAAACGCCTCGTCCAGCAGCACGACGCCGGGCACGACGGGGTTGCCGGGGAAGTGGCCGGCGAGGCAGGGATGGCCGGCCGCCACCACGAAATTGCCGCCCGGCTGCATCAGGACGCCGCCCGCAGCGCCTGCAACGGCAGCTTGCCCATCGGCGTGCGCGGCAACTGGTCGACCTGCACCAGGCGACGCGGCACGAACGCGGGGTCGATCCGGGCGCGCAGCTCGGCCAGGATCGCCGCCGGCGCCAGGCCCGGCGCCACCACGAAGGCGGTCATCCGCGCGGCCTGGTGCCCGGCGGCGTCCGGCGGCACGAATACGCCGTCCACCACGCCGTCGATCTCCAGCAGGATGCGGTTCAGTCCCGCCAGCGACGCCCGCCGCCCGGCAAGCTTCACCACGTCGGACCGGCGCCCGAGCAGGTTGAAGCGCCCATCGCCCAACAGCTCGACGGCATCGTCGAGGCAGGTCGCGGCGGCCCCGGGCGCATGCACCCAGACCCGGCCGGCCTCCAGGCAAAGCCTAACCTGCCCGTACAGCGTCCAGGACGGGCTAGCGAGCGGGCGGCGCGCGGCGATCGAGCCGACTTCGGTGGCGCCGAAGATTTCCCACATCTCGGTAGCACAGGCCCGTTCGGCGGTGGCGGCCAGCGCCGGGTCCAGGGGCGCGGTGGCTGAGATGATGCGCTGGACCGCGGGTGGCGGCGGACCTTCCAGCAAGCCGCGGAGTTGCAAGGGCGTGGTAACCAGCAGCCGCGGCGCCGGGCAGGCGGCCAGGGCCGCGCGGGTGTCGGCGGGGTAGAACACGGCGCCGCACCACACCGAGAGCGGCGCGTGCAGCGGCCACAGCACCGTGGTCTCGAAGCCGTACATGTGCTGCGGCGGCACGGTGGCGACGAGGGTGGCCGGGTCCGCCGGGTCGAGGCCGAACGCCGCCGCCGCGTCCATGCTGCGCGCGGCCAACGCGCCCCACAGCTTGAGGTGCCCGACCGGCTCGCCCGTGCTGCCGGAGGTGAACACGATCGCGGCGGGGCGCTCGGCCGGCACCTCCGGCATGGCCAGGGCCGGCGCGCCCGGCGGCAACGCCGTCTGGGCATCGTCGATCAGGTAGCTGTCGGGAAACCGCCGCGCCAGCGCCTGCAGCCGGTCCGGGCTGCGGTCGCTGGTCAGCAGGCTGACGTGGCCGCGCAGCAACGCCGCGGCGAAGGCGAGCGCGAAGGCGTAGCGGTCGCCGCAGACGTTGATCGCCGTGCCCGTCCCCGGCAGCGTGGCCGCCAGCCGCATCGCCTCGCCGGCGAACGCGCCCGCCGTCACCACGCGGCCCGGCAGCCGGTACAGCACCGCGCCGGCGTCGCGCGCCACCAATGGGACGGACGGCATCACTTGGTCCGGTGCGCCTCGACGTGGCGCGCCAGGCTGCGCAGGGACGCGAAGATCGCCTGGTTGCGCTCGTCGTCGGATTTCAGCTCCATGCCGAAGCGGCGGGAAATGGCCAGGGCGAGTTCCAGCGCGTCAATCGAGTCCAGCCCAAGGCCCTCGTTGAACAGCGGGGCTTCCGGCGCGATCTCGTCCGCGCCCAGTTCGAGATGCAGGGCGGACACGATCAGCTCCGCCAGCTCGCGCTCGAACGGAGCCTGCTCGGCATTGGTCTGCTCAGGGCCGGTCTGGGTGATCGGTACCTGCATGACGGGTTGCTCCCTGGACGTGTTCACGATCGGCCCCTGATACCAGTCAACTCGTCAACCCAAGGTTAACCCGTTAGCTGCCAAACGGACACTCACTGCCATCATGGAAATGCTCATGTCGAGGCCGTTGCGGCAAATCGGTCGAATTATGACCAAGCTGGCTTGGGCGGTGGCGGTGGCGTCGCCCTTCGTCACCCACCTGGCCCTGGTCACCGGGCGCCACTGGCTGCTCGCCGGGAGCCTGGCGGCGGTGCAGGCGGTCGTGGTCGCCAGGGTGGCGCTGGCGCGGGTCACGGGCGCGCGACGCCGGTGGGTGCTGGCCGGCGGCGGGCTGCTGCTGGGCATGGCGCTGTTGCGGATCGTGGGGCAGGGCGTGCTGGCCCAGCCTGGCCTGGTGGCGACCGCCGGGCTGTCGCACGCGGCGCTGAACCTGTCGCTGCTGGCGCTGTTCGGCCATAGCCTGCAGCCTGGCCATACCCCGCTGGCCACGGCAATGGCGCGGCGCCTGCGCGGGACGCTGAGCCCGGCGGTGGCGGCGTACACGCGCGGCGTCACCTGGCTGTGGTGCGGCGTGTTCGCGTTGCAGCTCGCAACCTCTGCCACGCTGCTGCTGTTCGCACCCGTGGCGGCGTGGTCGCTGTTCGTCAACGTGCTGAACGCGCCGCTGGTGCTGCTGGTGTTCGCGGGGGAGTACGCCGTGCGCAAGGTCCGGCTTCGGCACGAGCCGCACACGTCGCCGCTGGCGATGATGCGCAGGCTGGGCCGGCTGACGCCCGATGCGCCCTGAACGCTGGCGGCCGACCTGGTTCGTGGGGGTGTCGGCTGGCCTGCACCTGTTGGCGGCGGTGGTCCTGGTATCGCATCCGGCGTGGTGGCCGTGGCTGCTGCTGGCGCTGGCGGCGGACCATGCCGCGGTCCTGGCGCTGGTGCTGTGGCCACGCAGCCAGGCGCTGGGGCCGGCCCTGGTCCGCCTGCGCACCGGCCGCCCCGAGGTGGCGCTCACCTTCGACGACGGCCCTGACCCCGAGGTCACGCCACAGGTGCTCGCCTTGCTGGCCGCCGCCGGCGCCACCGCGAGCTTCTTCTGCATCGGCAGCCGCGCCCGGCAGCATCCGGACCTGGTGCGCGCGATCATCGGGGCGGGCCACAGCGTCGAGAACCACACGATGACGCATCCGTCCGCCTTTGCGTGCCTGGGCCTGGCCGCGTTGCGCCGCGAGGTGGGCGGCGCGCAGGCGGCGCTGACGGCGATCACGGAACAGGAGCCGCGTTTCTTCCGCGCGCCGTGCGGGTTCCGCTCGCCGCTGCTGGACCCATGCCTGGCGCGGGCCGGGCTGCGCGCGGCGGCCTGGACCCGGCGCGGCTTCGACACCACGCAGCGGCGTCCGGATGCCGTGCTGCGCCGGCTGCTGCGCGGCCTCGCGGCGGGCGACGTGCTGCTGCTGCACGACGGCAACGGCGCGCGCACGGCGGACGGCGATCCCGTGGTGCTGGCCGTGCTGCCGGGCTTGCTGGCCGCGTTGCGGGCGCGCGGCCTCAGCGCCGTGCCGCTGCCCGCTTTCGCAATGCCCGCCTTCGCAGCAGAAGGGGAAGCCGCGGCAGCATCCCCAGCACCAGCCGGACGTGCATCCACGTCAGCAGCGCGTTGTCCCGCCCATAGCGGAAATGGGTGACGCCGCCTTCCGCCGC
>CAXSFF010000085.1:0-8306 GCA_964236035.1 uncultured Acetobacteraceae bacterium | reverse complement strand
CAGGCTGGCGCAGCCGGACAGCAGCGCCAGTGCCAACGCAGCGCCGCCCATCTTGGAAAGGGTCATCTGGTCCTCCTTGGCGATTGTGGCGAGCCGCTACAACGTCTTGAGCAGCGCCTCGATCTCGTTCGGATTTCCAGCATAGCTCGATCTCGCGTCCGGCGCGACCCTACGTACCAAACCAGACAATACCTTGCCCGAACCCAGCTCGACGAAGCTGTCCACGCCCATCGCCACGCAGGCCAGCATGCTCTCGCGCCAGCGCACCGTGCCCGTGACCTGGCGCACCAGCAGGTCGCGGATGTCAACCGGGTCGGTGACCTTGGCGGCGGACACGTTGGCGACGACGGGGACGCAAGGCTCCAGTACGGTGGCCGCCTCCAGCGCTTCGGCCATGGCGTCGGCGGCCGGCGCCATCAGCGAGCAGTGGAACGGCGCCGACACGGGCAGCAGCATGGCGCGCTTGATGCCGCGCGCCTTGGCCAGCTCGACCGCGCGCGTCACCGCGGCATGGTTGCCGGAAATGACCACCTGGCCGCCGCCGTTGTCGTTGGCGGCCTCCACCACGGCGTCCTCCGCGGCCTCGGCGCACAGACCGCGCACCGCTTCGAGGTCGGTGCCCAGCAATGCCGCCATTGCGCCGTCGCCGGGCGCCACGGCGTCCTGCATCGCGTTGCCACGGCGGCGCAGCAGCCGCGCGCATTCGGCCAGGCTCAGGCTGCCGGTGGCGGCCAAGGCGCTGTACTCGCCCAGCGAGTGCCCGGCGACCAGCGCGGCGCGGCGAGCCAGCACGATGCCGCCCTCCTGCTCCAGCACGCGCAACACGGCGAGCGAGACGGCCATCAGCGCCGGCTGCGCGTTCTCGGTGAGGGTGAGGGTTTCTCCAGGCCCCTCGAACATGAGGCGCGACAGCTTCTGCTGCAGGGTGTCGTCGATCTCCTGGAACACCTCGCGGGCGCCGGCGAAGGCGGCGGCTAGGTCGCGGCCCATGCCGATGGCCTGGCTGCCCTGGCCGGGGAAGATGAATGCGTGGACGGGCATACCGATTATGACTCGATTATGTTGCTTGGTTTTGGACGGGATATCGCCAAGCCGGCGTTATGTGTCAAATCCGCGTCGGTGTCATGCGCAGGTTGCTTTTGCGGGCGCGATGTGGTCTACGCGCGCTCCCCTGCCGGGGCGCATGGCGGCGCTCCGGCTATGCCCGTTTGGGCCGATCCAGCCATAGGGACCACACATGCCATTGTATGAAACCGTGCTGATCGCGCGGAACGACGTGACTCAGCAGCAGGTCGAGGCGGTCGCCGACACCATCGCCGAGCAGTTCGCGGCGGACGGCTCCGGCGGCGAGATCAAGAAGCGCGAGTATTGGGGCCTGCGCAGCCTCGCCTACCGCATCAAGAAGAACCGCAAGGCGCACTACATGCTGCTCGGCCTCGACGCGCCGCCGGCCTCTGTGAAGGAGATGGAGCGCCTGCTCGGCCTGAACGAGGACGTGCTGCGGTTCATGACCATCCGCATCGACGAGATCAGCGAGGAGCCGTCGGCGATCCTGTCGCGCAAATCCGACGACCGCGAGCGCAGCTTCCGTGGCCCGAAGCCGGCCGGGCGGTTCGAGAGCGGCCGCAAGCGCGGCTTCGACGACCGCGAGGAGTTCCGCGCGCGCGACGATTTCGGCGGCGGCAACGATCGCCCGGCCTTTGGCCGCGACGGGGAGGAATAGACCATGTCAGCGACAGAATCCGACTCCGACATCAACCCGGCCGCCCGCCGATCCGCCGTCGGCGCCCGGCGTCCGTTCTACCGCCGCCGCAAGTCGTGCCCGTTCTCCGGCCCGAACGCGCCCGTGATCGACTACAAGGACGTGCGCCTGCTCAGCCGCTTCCTCAGCGAGCGCGGCAAGATCGTGCCGTCGCGCATCACGGCCGTCTCGGCCAAGAAGCAGCGCGAGCTGGCGCAGGCGATCAAGCGCGCCCGCTTCCTCGCCTTGCTTCCGTACATCCTGGCGTAGGGGGCAGATCATGGCCACGACCGAACTGATCCTGCTGCAACGCGTCGAGAAGCTGGGCCAGATGGGCGAGATCGTCCGCGTCAAGCCCGGCTACGCGCGCAACTACCTGCTGCCGCAGAAGATGGCGCTGCGGGCCAACAAGGCCAACCGCGAGCACTTCGAGGGCCAGCGCGCCCAGCTCGAGGCGCAGAACATCAAGCGCCGCGAGGAGGCCGAACGCCTGGCCGAACGCATCGGGCAACTGAGCGTGGTGATCATCCGCCAGGCCAGCGACAGCGGTAGCCTGTACGGCTCCGTGTCGGTGCGCGACATTGCTGACGGCGCCAAGGACGGCGGGCTGACCGTCAACCGGACCCAGGTGATCCTGGAGCACCCGATCAAGACGCTCGGCCTCAGCACGGTGCGCATCGTGCTGCATCCCGAGGTGTCGCTGCCGGTGACGGTCAACGTCGCCCGCAGCGTCGAGGAGGCCGAGAAGCAGGCCCGCGGCGAGCGGGTCGGCCAGGACACCGAGGAAGAGGAAGCCGCCGCCGACGCCGAGATCGCCGAGCTGTTCGAGGCCGGTGCCGCCGAACAGGCCGCGGAGCGCACCGCCGCACGGGAGTAGCCCTCCACCGCTCCCCGTCATTGCGAGGAGCCGCTTGGCGACGAAGCAATCCAGTGCCGCACGGTAGATATTCGCCGCGCGGCCCTGGGTTGCCACGCCGAAGCTGGCTCGCAGTGACGAGAGTGTTTGGCGTGCCGCGCATCTGGTCCTATCGAGGGATCGGATCGAGGATGGATAGATATGCAGGCACTGCTCGACGGCGTCATCAAGCGCTTCATGGTCGAGGGCAAGCTGACCGTGCGTTTCCCTGACGGTACGCTGTCGAGCTACGCCGGATCGCCTGGCCGGGAAGCCGGCATCGATATCCGCACCCATCGCACCCTGCGCCGGCTGATCACCGACCCGGGGCTGGCGGTCGGCGAGTGCTACATGGACGGCACGCTCGCCCCGCTCGGCTGCACCATGTACGAGGTGCTCGACCTGATGCTGCACAACTTCACCCTCGGCGGCCGGCATCTCGGCAACGAGGTGCAGATGCTACGACGCGGCCTGCTGCGGCGCTGGTCGCAGTGGAACCCGGCGCCGCGCGCGCAACGCAACGTCGCCCACCACTACGACCTGAACGAGCAGCTGTACGCGCTGTTCCTCGACCGCGACTGGCAGTACTCCTGCGCCTACTTCCCGCGCGGCGACGAGACGCTGGACCAGGCGCAGGCTGCCAAGAAGCGTCACATCGCCGCCAAGCTGCTACTCGATCGTACGTCCGCCAAGCCATTGACGGTGCTGGACATCGGCAGCGGCTGGGGCGGCCTGGCGATCACCTTGGCGCAGGACCACGGCGTCCGCGTCACCGGCATCACCCTCAGCCGCGAGCAGCTCGCCCGCGCCCGTGCCCGCGCCGAAGCCGCCGGGGTCGCCGACCGCGTGCGCTTCGTGCTGCAAGACTACCGCGACCCGGCGCTTACTGGCCCCTTCGACCGCATCGTCTCCGTCGGCATGTTCGAGCACGTCGGCATCAACCATTACGGCGCGTTCTTCCAGCGGCTGCACCGCCTGCTGGCGCCGGGCGGGGTGGCGCTGGTGCACGCGATCGGGCGCTCCAAGGGGTCCGGCAACACCAACCCGTGGCTGACCAAGTACATCTTCCCCGGCGGCTACTCCCCGGCGCTCAGCGAGGTGTTCCCCGCCGTCGAGCACAGCGGCCTGGTCGCCACCGACGTCGAGATCCTGCGGCTGCACTACGCCGAAACCATCCGGCACTGGCGCCGCCGCTTCACCGACCGCCGGGCCGAGGCGGCGGCGCTGTACGACGAGCGGTTCTGCCGCATGTTCGAGCTGTACCTGGCCGGCAGCGAGCTGGCGTTCCGGCGCCAGGGCCACATGGTCTGGCAGCTGCAACTGGCCCGCGACGCCGCCGCCGTGCCGCTGACCCGCGACTACATCACCGGCGCGGACCACGCGCCGGTTCGTGCCCGCGAGGACGCGGACTGACACCGGCGGCGTTGGCGACCGATCTCTCCGCCGTCATTGCGAGGAGCGCTTGCGACGAAGCAATCTAGGACCGCGCAACAGGTTCTCGTCGCGCGACCCTGGATTGCCGCGCCGCCAAGCGGCGGCTCGCAATGACAGGCACCAAGCTGACGGGTCGCTGTCGATGCCATTGGTGTGACTGTTCGTCCACCAACGAAAAGTTACCCCCCTTATCCACAGTGACTCACAACGATCCGGCTGATGCGCCGGGACGATCGAGGGCCTACAGTCCACGGTCTGATGAACACCATGAACACCCCGCTGCTGGGCCTGTCCCAGCGGCTGCCGCCTTCCAACGTCCAGGCCGAACAGGCGCTGCTCGGCGCGCTGCTCGCCAACAACAAGGCCTTCGAGCGGGTGGCGGAGTTCCTCGCCGCCGAGCATTTCGCCGACCCCGTGCACGGCCGCATCTTCCAGGCGATCCAGCGCCGGGTCGACTCGGGGCAGTTGGCGGACGCCGTGACGCTGCGGGTGGAGTTCGAACACACGGGCGTCCTGGACGAGGTCGGCGGCACCGCCTATCTCGGCCAGCTGCTGACGGCGATGGTGGGGATCATCAACGCCGGCGAGTACGGCCGCGCGATCCACGACGCCTGGCTGCGGCGCGAGCTGATCGACATCGGCGAGGAGACCGTCAACAACGCGTTCGGCGCCGACCAGGAGCTGGACGGCGGCAAGCAGGTGGAGGCCGCCGAGCAGCGCCTGTTCGAGCTGGCCGACCGCGGCGGGCAGCCCGGCGGCTTCATCGTGTTCCACCAGGCGCTGACTATGGCGATCCAGGGTGCGGAGCGGGCGTTCCACCGCTCCGGCCATGTGTCCGGCCTGTCGACGGGGCTGCGCGACTTGGACCAGAAGATGGGCGGGCTGCACCCGTCCGACCTGATGATCGTCGCCGGGCGGCCGGGCATGGGCAAGACGGCGCTGGCCACCAAGATCGCGTTCGGCGCGGCGCGGGCGCTGCTGGCGGAGGCACGCGGCGACGATCCCAACCGCGTGCCGAAGGGCAGCGTGGCGTTCTTCTCGCTGGAGATGTCGGCCGAGCAGTTGGCGTTGCGCCTGCTGGCGGAGGAGGCGCGGGTGTCCGGCGACAACATCCGCCGCGGCCAGATCAACCAGAAGGACTTCGACCGCTTCGTGCAGGTCAGCCGCGAGATCGCCGGGCTGCCGCTGCACATCGACGAGATGCCCGGCATCTCCGTCGCCGCCCTGCGCACGCGCTGCCGCCGGCTCAAACGCACCCAGGGTCTGAGCCTGGTGGTGGTGGACTACCTGCAGCTGATGCGGCCGTCGGCGGGGACCAAGCCGGAGAACCGGGTGCTGGAGATCAGCCAGTTCACCCAGGGCCTGAAGGCGATTGCCAAGGAGCTGGCCGTGCCCGTGATCGCGCTGTCGCAGCTCAGCCGCGCGGTGGAGAGCCGCGAGGACAAGCGGCCGCAACTGTCCGACCTGCGCGAATCGGGCACCATAGAGCAGGATGCCGACTGCGTGATGTTCGTCTACCGCGACGAGTACTACCTGCAGCAGCGGGCGCCGAAGCAGATGGGGTTCGACTCCGACGACAAGTTCCACGCGGCGTCGGACAAGTGGCAGCAGGACATGGAGCGGGTGCACAACCGCGCCGAGGTGCTGATCGAGAAGAACCGCCACGGCCCGACCGGCAAGATCGACCTGCTGTTCGAGGGCGAGTTCACCCGCTTCGCCGATCTCGACCTGATCCACAGCGACGACCGACGGTAGCAGGCTGGCGGCGGTAGCAGGCCGGCCGCACCTTCGCGGCCAGCCTGCACGGTTCAGCCCTTCACGTCGGCTGCGGCTTTCGGCTCGTGGATCGGGCAGCGGTTATGCGTGCTGCGGAACCCGGCCGAGCTGGTGTAGGTCGTGTTGCGCGCCCGCATCACCGAACCGAGCGGGCGGTGCGCCGCCAGGCCGTGCCAGGGGCTGAAGGCCAGGCCCTCGTCGATCGCCTTCACCTTCTCCGCATTCCAGGACGGCTGCGGGCCGGCCTTCAGCCGAGCGACCGCGACATAGGGGCTCTGGTCTTCCGGCCACACCACGGATGCGTCCTCGATCGGCATCGTGTCCAAATCCGTGCAGAGCTGGATGCGGAACTCCCACTCGCCGCCTTGGCTGGCGAAGTGTTGCGTCACGGCCTCGCGCAAGGCGGTCGGGTTGCCGTTCGCCTCGACTGGCACGTCGGTGAGCCTCGACAGGTCGAAGATCGGCACGACGGCGAACTTGGCGATGTAGTCGCCATACAGGATCGGCACCTGCGAGTAGAACGTCTCGCCGAGGATGTGCGTCTCCGCCTGGCCGCCCATCGTGGTGATCATCGGACTCTTGCCGCCAAATGCCTCGATGAGGGACTCCGTGCCGCGCGCCACGGCGGACATGGCCTTCTTCACTCCCTCCATCTTGTCGGTGGTCGCCGCCAGCAGCTTCAAGTTGGTGAGGAACTTGGCCGAGGTCGGCGCCGCGAACGCGGGACCGTTGACCATGACGAAGTCCTGGGTGGCATCGCCCTCGCTGCCGGGCAGGCGGGCGCCTTCGACGCCGATCACCTTGACCGCCAGGCCGCGGGGCGTGGAGATGCTGTCGTCCAGGATGTCGCCGGGCAGCGTCGAGAAGCGCATCGCGACGGCGTAGCGGCCCGGCTTGGCGAACAGGCCTTGCGCCAACTGCGCCGGCAGCTCGTCCAGCACGGTCAGCTCGCCCTTCAGCACGCCATGGCTCTTGGCATGCACGCTGCGGCTGGCATGGCCAGAGTGCTCGAACGTGGTCTGGCTGATCTTGCCGAGCGTTTCGATCAGGCCGGCGTTGGTTTCGGCCTCCGTGTCGGCGATCTGTTCCATGGAGGGTGAGAACCGCAGCGGCGCTGCGGGCGGGGTTCCGGTATGAGCCGACATTCTAACTCCGAGGCAATGATCGACCCTGGGAACCCAGGGACGTACGGAGTTAACGCTTGGCTTGTGGGGTTCGTGAACAGCTTAAGGAACAATGGATGCTGAATTGGACGCTGCGCTGCGTTATCTGGACGAGCTGGCATCAGCGCCAAGGGTCGGCTCCGCTTCCCGGCGGGGTTCGCGTTCGTCATGGCCGTCTTGGCTGCGGTAGGCCAGCGGATCAGCCCCCATGGTGCCCCGGAACGCGCGGGAGAACGACGTCGGGCCGGCGTAGCCGACGCTCTGCGCGATGACCTTCAACGGCAGGTCGGTGGTGGTCAGCAGCCGCGCCGCTACCCGGAGGCGGACCATCTGCACGAAGTCGATCGGCCCCTGCTGGAACGCCTGCGAGAAATGCCCGGCGAACGACGCGCGGCTCATGCCGGCCAGCGCGGCCAGGCTTTCGACGCTGTGAGCCGCCGCCGGGTCCTCGATGATCGCCAGGATCGCGCGCGCCAGCCGGGGGTGCTGCAAGGCGGTGAACAAGGGCGAGCCGGTGCCGTCGCGCACCAGGTGCTGCCGCAGCAGGGTGATCAGGCACTGCTTCATCAGCAGTTCCGTCATCGCCTGCGTTCCCAGGCTCGGGCTGGCGACCTCCGCGAGCATGATCTCGAAGGCGTGGCGGAGCATGGCGCTGGCCGACAGGTCCTCCACCATCGGCTCGCGCATCAGGTCGAACAGCCCGAGCGCGCTGCCATGCGATGCCGGGATGGTGCCGCAGAGCAGCAGGGTGTCGCGGCTGCCGTCGCCGGCGGTGAAGGTGACCAGGCCGTCACCCAGCAGCGAGCAATGGTCCTCGGCGCCGAGCACCTGCGCCGCCGGCCCGGCCTCGCCGAGCACGTGCGGCTGGCGCGCCGGCACGACGATGACGTTCCGGGGCGCGAAGGGCAGCCACGCGCCGTTGCCGACGCGCAGGCCGCCGCCGCCCTTGAGGACGAAGTGCACCGTGATCGCCTCGAAGGCCGGGAAGGCGAGCTGCCATCCGTGTTGGATTTCGCAGACGGAAAAAGCGTGCAGGCGGACGGCGAGCGCAGTCAGGAGGCGGTCGATCGTATTTGCTGCCATGCCCGCCATCCTTGTCGGCTGTGCCATCGGCAGACCTGCGCCTGGCGCCGCGCATTGCGTAGCACATTGCCCACTCCTTGTTTTGTCCCACATGCGCGAGGGGGCAGGGGTTGCCAGTCACACGCGATTTCGGGAGCGCGCCGCGCTGGACCGCGGCAGCCCCGGCCTTTACAGCGGGGGCGGCAAAGGGTGAGTGTCGGGCGTCCCCCCGCGA
>CAXSFF010000084.1:0-8328 GCA_964236035.1 uncultured Acetobacteraceae bacterium | reverse complement strand
GCCGGCCCGCCGGTCTGGTAGCCGGTCTCGGTCAGGGTCCAGCGCCGCTTCAGCCGCGCCCGCACCACCGACAGCGGCAGGTACTGCTCGGTCCGGTCCGCCACGTCCCCCATCGGCATGGTCTCGATCAGGCACAGGTCCAGGCCATCGCGCCCGCACCAGGCCAGCATCTCGTCGAACTCGTCCTCGTTGACGCCCTTCAGCGCGACGGCGTTGACCTTCACCGCCAGCCCAGCGGCCTTGGCGGCGCGGATGCCGTTCAGCACCTTCTCGATGCGGCCCCAGCGAGTGATGCTGGTGAACTTCTCCGGCGACAGCGTATCCAGGCTCACGTTGACCCGACGCACCCCCGCCGCGAACAACGCCTCGGCATGACGCGCCAATTGGGTGCCGTTGGTGGTGAGCGTCAGCTCCTCCAACCCGGTCCCCAGGCGCGCGCCAAGGCTGCGGAACAGCGACAGCACGTTGCCGCGCACCAACGGCTCGCCGCCGGTGATCCGCAGCTTGCGCACGCCAAGCCGCACGAACGCGCCGCACAGCCGGTCCAGCTCCTCGAGCGACAGCACCTCGCTGCGCGGCAGGAACGTCATGTCCTCGGCCATGCAGTAGACGCAGCGCAGGTCGCAGCGGTCGGTCACGGAGACGCGAAGGTAGCTGACGGCGCGACCGAACGGATCGATCAGCTCGGGACTGGCCAGTTCTGGGCTAGATTGGGGTGGCAGGCGAATTTCCATGGCCCTAGTTTCGGCGCTTCGCCGGCAAGCTTCAAGGTGCGGCCGGCGTCCATCACCGCCGGCTGGGCCTGGGCACGTGCACGATGTCGAGCGCCACCACCCGCGCGTTGATCAACACCTTGCCGGCGTTCTCGAAATTGACCGTGACGCGGTCGTCGATCACGGACTGCACCTGGCCCAGGCCCCAATCCGGCTGCTGCGGGTGGCGCACCGTCTGGCCAGGCTCGATCAGGCTGTTGAACGAAGGCATCCGCATGCAACTCCGCCGGCGCAATTAGTTTCCCCGGACGGCCGCTCCGGCTGGCATGATCCGCCCGGGACGATGCCCCATCATGGGCTGGAGCCACCAGCGAGGTAGCCGCCGATGACGCCTCCCCCGAAACCTGAGCCTGATGTGGCTGGCCAGCAGGCGGCGCCCCCGCTGAAGCTGGCGGAGGCGATGGCGGCCTTGATCTGCCACGACCTCAGCGGGCCGCTGGGAACCCTGCTGACCGCCCTCGAACTGGCGCAGGACGAGCCGGCCGCCGCCGAGGAGGCGATGCTGCTTGCGCGAGAGGCGACGGACCGGATGGCCAAGCGGCTGCGGCTGATGCGCACGTCCTGGGGCGGTGCCAGCGGAGCCATGTCGCGCGCGGCGTTCGTGGAGTTGGTCGCCGGGTTGCCGGTGCGGACCAGCGTGGCGATGGACGGGCTGCGTGGGCAGGAGTTCGACGGCCATGTGGCGAGGGTGCTGCTGAACGCCGTCATGCTGGGCGCCGAGGCGCTGCCGCGGGGCGGCATGGTGGCGCTGGCGGGCGATGTCGATGACGGCATGACGGTGTTGCCGGTCGGCCGCGGCGCCGCCTGGCCGCCGCACCTGTCGCTGGGACTGCTCGACCCGGAATCCTGCGCCTGCGACGACCCGCGCGAGGTGCAGGCGCCGTTCTTCGGCTACCTCGCCCGCGCCGCCGGGATGCGGGCGACGCTGCTGCTGCCGCTCGGCGCCGAATCATCGGCGTGCCCGCCGCTTTTGTTGTCGCGCTTAACCTAATCTTCGGTTCTGGCCGCTACTGTCGAGCAGCACAGTGGGGCTGATGATGGACGAGCTTCTCACCGATTTCGTCAACGAGGCGATCGAAAGCCTGGCTGACCTGGACCGCGAGCTGCTCCAGTTGGAGCGGATGCCGGACGACCTGCCGACGCTGTCGACGATCTTCCGCCTGGTCCACACGATCAAAGGCACCTGCGGGTTCCTGGGCTTGCCACGGCTGGAACTGGTCTCGCACGCCGCCGAGGACGTGCTGGGCCGCATCCGCGACCGCGCCCTGCCCGCCAGCCCCGCGGTCGTCACCCTGGTCCTGGCCGGGGTCGACCAGATCAGGGCGATCGTCAACGCCCTGGGCGCCACCGGCAACGAGCCGCCGGGTAACGATGCCGGCCTGATCGCCGCCCTCGGCGCGCTGGCGGCCGGACCGCCAGCCCTGGAGCTTGCCGCACCGGCCATGATGCGCGCGCCGCCCGAAGAGGCCGTCGTGCATGGCGACGCCGCTGCGGAGGGGATGACACCCACCGTCCGCGTGGGCGTCGACATCATTGAGGGCCTGATGACGCTGGTCAGCGAGTTAGTGCTGACCCGCAACCAGCTGCTCCAACTCGCCCGCTCGCAGCAGGATTCGCGCTACACGGCGCCGCTGCAGCGGCTGTCGCACCTGACCTCGGACTTGCAGGAAGGCGTCATGAAGACGCGCATGCAGCCGATCGGCAACGCCTGGAACAAGCTGCCGCGCCTGGTGCGGGAGCTGGCGCGCGACCTCGGCAAGCAGATCGAGCTGCAGATGTCGGGCGAGGCCACCGAGCTTGACCGCCAGGTGCTGGAGCTGATCCGCGACCCGCTGACGCATGTGGTCCGCAACAGCGCCGACCATGGCCTGGAAAGCCCGGAGGCTCGCCGCGCCGCCGGCAAGCCGGAGACGGGGCTGATCTCGCTGAACGCCTTCCACGAGGGCGGCCACATCATCATCGAGGTCGGCGACGACGGCGTCGGGCTGCGCCTGGAGGGCATCCGCCGGCGCGTGCTGTCGCAGGGCCTGGCGACGGAGGCGGAGCTGGCGGTGATGACGGAGCGGCAGATCCAGTCCTTCGTGTTCCAGCCCGGCTTCTCCACCGCCGCCGCCGTGACCGCCGTGTCCGGCCGCGGCGTCGGCCTGGACGTCGTGCTGACCAACGTCGAGCGGATCGGCGGCACCATCGACATGCAGAGCGCGCCGGGTCAGGGCATGACGCTGACCATCAAGATCCCGTTGACGCTGGCGATCATCTCCGCGCTGATCCTGGAGGCCCGGGGCGAGCGCTTCGCCCTGCCGCAGACCGCGGTGGTGGAGCTGGTGCGGACCTTGGCGAACGATCCGTCGCGGACCGGACCGGCCGAGGGCCCCGTCATCGAGCAGATCAACGGCACGCCCGTGCTGCGGCTGCGCGACCGGCTGTTGCCGCTGATCCGGCTGAGCGACCTGCTGCACCTTGGCGATGCGCCGGAACCGCCGCCTTCGGGTTGCTGCACGGTGGTGGTCGCGTCCATGGGATCGAGCCCGCTCGGCATCGTGGTGGACCGCGTGTTCGACACGGAGGAGATCGTGGTCAAGCCGGTCGCGCCGATGCTGCGGCACATCGCCCTGTTCAGCGGCAACACCATCCTAGGCGACGGATCGGTCATCATGATCCTGGACCCGAGCGGGATCGCCCGCGCTGTCGGCATCCCCACCCTGACGGAGCGCCGCGGCCGCAAGGCCGGGCCGGCGCAGCGGGTGGTGCGGACCGAGGACCGTTCGCCGATGCTGCTGTTCCGCATGACCGCGCAGGGGGCGCCCGCCGCCGTCCCGCTCGGCCTGGTGGCGCGGATCGAGGAGCTGACCCCCAGCCAGATCGAAAGCAGCTCCGGCCGGCCGGTGATGCAGTACCGCGGGCGGCTGATGCCGTTGATCGAGCTCGACCCGGCGCGAGCCGCCAGCGGAGCCGCCGACGCCGTGGTGTCGGTGCTGGTGTTCGTCGACCGCGACCGCTGCATGGGGCTGATGGTGCACGAGATCGTCGACGTGGTGGAGGAACGCCTGAAGGTCGAGGTTTCCGCCGGGCGCCCCGGCCTGCTGGGCACTGCCGTGATCGCCGGGCGCGTCACCGACGTGATCGACGCCAGCCACTGGCTGACGCAAGCCTATGCCGACTGGTTCGAGGACGGCCAGCACTGGAGCGAGGAGCGGACCCGGCTGCTGGTGGTGGAGGACAGCGCGTTCTTCCGGCACCTGCTGGTCCCGGCGCTGTCTACCGCGGGATACCACGTCACCGCCGTCGAGAGCGCGGTCGAGGCGCTGGCGCTGCGTGAAACCCCCGGCGAGGCGCAGTTCGACGCGATCATCTCCGACATCGAGATGCCCGAGATGGACGGCCTGATGTTCGCCCGGCGCCTGCGGGCAGGCGGGCTGTGGTCCGGCCTGCCGCTGATCGCGCTCAGCGGACGCGTCGCCGAAATGGATCTGCAGACCGCGCAGGCCGCCGGGTTCAACGACTTCGTGGAGAAGTTCGACCGCGAGACGTTGCTGCGCAGCCTGCGAACCCACGTGCCGCCGACCCGGCAGGTGGCGGCATGAACGCGCATGCCGGCTTGCCGGAGCCGCTTCCCGGCCAGTTGGGCTCTGGCCCGGCGGTGCTGGTGACGCTGACCATCGCCGATCAGCTCTGCGGCATCCCCGTGGCCGCCGTTCGCGACATCCTGCGGGAGCAGCCGATCACCCGCATCCCGCTGGCGCCGCCCGAGGTCGCCGGCAGCCTGAACCTGCGCGGGCGCATCGTCACCGCGATCGACCTGCGCCGGCGGCTGTCGCTGCCGCCGGCGCCGGCGGGGTCGCGGCCGATGTCCGTCGTCACCGAGCAGGACGGCGAGTTCTACGCCCTGCTGGTCGACCAGGTCTGCGAGGTGCTGAACCCGGATGCCGCCTGCTTCGAGCACAATCCGCCGACGCTGCCGCAGCTCTGGGCGCAGTACTGCTGCGGGGTGTACCGGCTCGAGCACAGGCTGCTGCTGGTGTTGGACCTGAAGCGGCTGCTGGCGCTGGGGCCGTCCAGCGCGCGATCAGGCAGCGGCTGATGGACCAGCCCGCCATCACGGCAGCAGTGGGCGTTGCATCTCGGCTATGCATGGTCGTCGACGACAGCCGGGTCGTGCGCAAGGTGGCCCGCCGCATCCTGGAAGCCCAAGGCTACGCCATCCAGGAGGCGGCCAACGGACAGGAGGCCCTGGCGGCGTGCCGCGTGGCGCTGCCCCGCTGCGTGCTGCTGGACTGGCACATGCCGATCATGAACGGGATGGCGTTCCTGCAGGCGCTCCGCGCCGGGTTCGGGCCCGATGGCCCGGCGGTGATCTTCTGCACGACGCAAAGCGAGCTGGCGAACGTCGCCTCCGCCATCGAGGCCGGCGCGCAGGGCTACATCGCCAAGCCCTTCGACAGCGCCATCCTGGTCGAAAAGTTCACCCAGTTGGGCCTGCTTTGACCCACATGCACGCGGCGTCGCTGCTCGATCCGGCGCGTGTCGTGCTGTGCGACGACTCCGCCATCGTCCGCGCGGCGCTCGGCCGCATCCTGCAAACCGCGCCGGGCATCCGCGTGGTCGCCCGCACGGCGAACGGACAGGCCGCCATCGACGCGGTGCAGCAGCGCCGCGGCACCGCCGAGGCGGTCGACGTGCTGCTGCTGGACCTTGAGATGCCGGTGATGGACGGCCTCACCGCGCTGCCGCTGCTGTTGCGGAGCGACCCGGGGCTGCGCGTGCTGATCTCGTCGACATCGACGACGCCGGGCGCGGAGGCGGCGATGCGCGCGCTCAGCCTGGGCGCCGCCGACTACATCGCCAAGCCCAGTGCGGCGGCCCTGTCCGAAGGGCTGCCGTTCGAGCAGGAGGTGATCGAGAAAATCCGCGGTTTGGCCCGCCTGCGCCGCATGACGGCCGTGTTGGCGCCAACCGTCGAAGCACCGCGCCCTTTGAACCCTCCGCCCACACAGCTCCGGTTGACGCCGTCCCTAATGGCCATCGGCAGCTCCACTGGCGGGCCGCAGGCGTTGTTCACGATCATGGGCGGCTTGCAAAGCGTGGCCGTGCCGGTCGTCATCGCCCAGCACATGCCGGCGACGTTCACCCCCATCCTGGCCGAGCACATCCAACGGCTCGGGCACATGCCCTGCACGGAGGCGCGCCACGGCGAGCCGTTGCTGCCGGGCCGCATCTACGTCGCCCCTGGCGGACGGCATCTGCTCGTCGCCCGCGACAAGGCGAGCGACGCGCTGCACGCCTGCATTTCGGACGCGCCGCCCGAAAACCATTGCCGCCCGTCGGTGGATGCGCTGTTGCGCAGCGCCGCGGCGGCGTGTCCCGGCCGGACCTTGGTCGTCATGCTGACGGGGATGGGCCGCGACGGGCTTGAGGGCACCCGCACCGTCGTGGGCGGCGGCGGCACCGCCTTGGCGCAGGATGAGGCGAGCAGCGTGGTGTGGGGCATGCCCGGCGCCGTCGCCAAGGCCGGGCTATGCCAGGCGGTGTTGCCGCTGGACCGGATCGCGGACGCAATCCGCCGCGTGCTGGCGAGATGAGTCCGCCCACGTGATGACGGCAGTGGCGACGCTCGACAGCCTGCGGCGGCTGTTGCGGGACACCTCCGGGCTCGTGATCGGCCCGGACAAGCTGTATCTGCTGGAAATCCGCCTGACGGCACTGTTGCGGCGCGAGGGGCTGCATGACCTGGACAGCCTAGACCGCTTGCTCCGGACCCAGCGGGGCGGTTCGCTGGCGTGTGACGTGGCGGAGGCCATGACCACCAACGAGACCTCGTTCTTCCGCGACGGCCATCCGTTCGAGCACCTGAGATCGTGCGGGCTGCCTCGCCTGCTGGCGGCGCGGCCGGCGGGCCGTCGCATCCGCATCTGGTCGGCCGCCGCCTCGTCCGGGCAGGAGGCCTACTCGATCGCCATGATCCTGGCAGAGAACGCCATCATGCGGGCGGGCCGATCGGCCCTGGTGCTTGGCACGGACATCGCGCGCGCGCCGTTGGCGCAGGCTCGGCAGGGCCTCTACACCCAGCTGCAGGTGCAGCGCGGGTTGAGCGGCCAGCAGCTCGGCGACCATTTCACGCCGGCGGGAGAGTGTTGGCAGGTTGCGGCGCCATTGCTGGCGACGTGCGAGTTCTGCACCTGGAACCTGCTTGACGACTTGGCGCCGCTTGGCCATTTCGACATCGTGTTCTGTCGCAACGTGCTGATGTACCTGGATACGGCGACGAAGGCGCGTGTGCTCGGCGCGATTGCCCGCCGCCTGTCGCCGGATGGGCTGCTCTATCTCGGCGCGTCGGAGACGGCGAGCGGGTTGACGCCGTTGCTGAAGCCGTTTGAACAGGAGCGCACCGTCTACCAGCCGATCCGAGCCATGGCAGGCGCGTTGCCCCTGCCCGCGCATCCGGATGCCTGCTAAGGTCGAGCGATGCCGGATTATGCGCTTGAAACCGAACACGGCGGCCGCGTCGCCGGGGTGGATGAGGTTGGCCGTGGGCCGCTCGCTGGTCCGGTCATGGCGGCGGCGGTGGTGTTCCCCGCCGGGTTGCCGGCGGCGCTGGCGGATTTGCTGGACGACTCGAAGAAGCTGGGCGCCGACGCGCGGCTGCTGGCGTTCGAGGCGTTGCAGGCGTGCGGCCTGGCGGAAATCGGCATCGGCGCCGCCTCGGTGGCCGAGATATCGCGCCTGAACATCCTGCACGCCTCCCTGCTGGCCATGCGTCGGGCGGTGTCGCGGCTGCCGGTGCTGCCTGATATCGCGCTGGTCGACGGCAACCAGCCGCCACGGCTGGCGTGTCCGGTGCGTTGCGTCGTGGGCGGCGACGGGCTCAGCCTGTCGATCGCGGCGGCCTCCATCGTGGCCAAGGTGACGCGGGACCGGGCGATGGCGCGGCTGGCGGCGCGGTTCCCGCACTATGGCTGGCAGACCAACTCCGGTTATGGCACGGCTTTCCACCGCGCCGCGATCGAACGTCACGGCCCGACTTCGCACCACCGCGCTGGCTTCGGCGCCGTCCGCCTGTACCTGGCCGAGGCAAGCCGGGCCGAGGCGAGCCTCGCAGCGGATTGACGCGGCGTCCGGCCATTCGCCAGATTGCCGCCGTGACCCTGGCCACTCGCCAGACTGGCCGCTGTGACTAAGGGGACCTGCGTGGAAGTCGTCCGCGAACTGCCGCTGGACCAAGTGCTGCTGGGCGACTGCGTGCAGCTGATGGGCATGCTGCCGCCGGCGTCGGTCCATTGCGTGTTCGCCGATCCGCCCTACAACCTGCAATTGCGCGGCGAGCTGCGGCGGCCGGACGACAGCCTGGTCGACGGCGTCGACGACGAGTGGGACCGCTTCAGCGACTTCGCCGCCTACGACGCCTTCACCCGCGCCTGGTTGCTGGAGTGTCGGCGGCTGCTGCGCAAGGACGGCACCATCTGGGTGATCGGCGCGTACCACAACATCTTCCGCATCGGCGCCATCCTGCAGGACCTCGGCTTCTGGATCTTGAACGACGTGGTGTGGCGCAAGGCCA
>CAXSFF010000083.1:0-8335 GCA_964236035.1 uncultured Acetobacteraceae bacterium | reverse complement strand
GCATCGCCTGGCCCGTGCTGGCTGATCCCTGCGCCAGCACCGTCCCAGCCCCGCCACATAACCCTGCCATAATCAGGCCAACCCATACCGCATTTCGCATTTCGTTCTCCTGGCTTGTGTGAAGAACGCGGTGTGCCGCACCAAGTTATCCGCCATGACTGAGAAAATGCACGGCGCGGCGGCAGGGTCGTCGCCCGACGTCCGGCAACGCGGCTTCACGGATCGCGCACCGCTTGCGGCCGCGTGGACTTGGCTGGATGCGCTGCCCGGCCCCGGGTCGGAGGCGGTCGATCTCGCATCGGCGACGGGGCGGGTGCTTGCGGCCGGGATCGCCAGCCACGCCGAACCGAACACCATCGCCCGCGCCATTGCGGACGGTTACGCCGTGCGGGCAAGCGACTGCGACGGCGCGAACGCCTACAATCCCTTGCTGCTGGCGTGCCACGAGCCAGGTGCGGCCTTGCTGCCACCTGGTGCGGCTTGCCCTGTCGCATCCGGGTGGGCCATGCCATCCGGCACCGATGCGGTGCTGCCCTTCGACGCCGCCGAACGCATCGGTGCCCGATGCCTTGAAGTCTTGGCTCCGATAGCGGCAGGCGCTGGGGTGGACCGCCACGGTCATGGGCTTCCAGGCGGGCTGCCGATCCTGCGACGCGGGCGGGCCGTCCTGCCGCAGCACCTAGCCTGCTTGCTGGCATTGGGTTTCACGACCCTGCCGGTGCTGCCGCGGCCCAGCGTGCGCCTGTTTGTGCTGGGGCCGAAATCGGGCCCCGACAGCCTTGGTCCCATGCTTGCCGCCCTGTTGGCGCGAGACGGGGCGATGACCGAAACCATCGCCTTGGGCAGCGTTGGCGAGCCGGAACTCGCGGCTGCCTTGTCCCAGGCGGGAGGCGGGCTCGTGCTGATCGCCGGGCGCAGCGGCGCGGGGCCTGACGATGTGTCCACGGCGGCGGTAAGGGCGGCTGGCGGCGTTGTCGCGCTGCATGGGCTGGCCCTGAACCCTGGCGGTTCGGCGGGCCTGGGGATGCTGTCCGGCGCACCCGTCATCGTGTTGCCGGGTGACCCGTTCGCCTGTCTGGTCGCCTACGACATGCTGGCGGCGCGGCTGCTGCGCCGGCTGGCGGCGGCTGATGGCGCCTTGCCCTACGCTTCCGTGCAGCGGCAGCTGGGCCGCAAGGTCGTGTCCGCGATTGGGCTTGCTGAAATCATCCCGGTCCGCACGGCCGGCGGCATGGCGCACCCCGTCGGCGCCGAGGCCGGCTTGGCCAGCCTGTTGGCGGATGGCTTCGTCATGGTGCCGGAGACCAGCGAGGGGCATCCTGCCGGAAGCACCGTCACGGTCCACCTTTATGGTATCGCGAACAACGGACCGGAGGCCCCATGGCCCTGAACCAGCAGCTCACGCCCGAGGCATTGCGGCTGGCAGGGCGGCAGCAGCAGTTCCTCGACATCGTCTCCCGCGACGAGGCGGAGCGCCGGTTCCGCGCGCACCTGCGCCTGGAGCCGCTCGGCGAGGAGACGGTGGCGTTGGCCCGGTGTCTCGGCCGGGTGCTGGCGCGCGACATGGTTGCCCCCGTCGACGTGCCTGGCTTCGACCGCGCCAGCGTCGACGGGTTCGCGTTGCGCGCGGAGGACACGGCCGATGCCACGGAGGCGATGCCGCGCCTGCTGCGGCTCAACTCCGAGCTGCTGACCCCCGGCGTGCAGCCGATCCACACGGTCGGGCCTGGAACGGCGACCTTGATCGCCACGGGCGGCATGGTCCCGCGCGGGGCGGACGCCGTCGTCATGGTCGAGCAAACCGAGATCAGCGGCACGTCGGAGGCCGGCATCGACCTTGAGGTTCGCCGGCCGGCGGCACCCGGCCAGTTCGTCGCGGCGGCCGGGTCGGACCTCGCCTGGGGCGAGACCGTGCTGCGCCGGGGTACGGTGCTGAGCTCGCGTGAGATCGGGATGCTGGCGGCGGTCGGCCTGGGCGAGGTCGCGGTCTGGCGCCGCCCCGTGGTGGCGATCCTGTCGACCGGTGACGAGATCGTGCCACCTGGCGGCCCGATCCGGCCCGGCCAGGTCTATGACAGCAACGCCGCCGTGCTGGCGGCGGCCGTGGAGGAGCTTGGCTGCCAGCCGCTGCCGCTCGGCATCGTGCCCGACGATGCCGGCCTGCTGGAGGCGGCGGTGGTCCGCGCGCTGGCGAGCGGCGATGCCGTGCTCATGTCCGGCGGCACGTCGAAGGGCGCGGGCGACCTGGCGTTCAGCGTCGTCGGCCGCCTGCTGCGCGACCCGGGGATCATCGTGCACGGGGTGGCGCTGAAGCCGGGCAAGCCGCTCTGCCTGGCCGTGAGCCAGGGCAAGCCGGTGGCCATCCTCCCTGGCTTCCCGACATCGGCGATCTTCACCTTCCACGAGTTCATGGCGCCCGTGCTGCAGGCGTTGGCGGGCCGGCCGCCGGCGCGCCACGACGTCGTGCAGGCGACGCTGCCGATGCGCATCGGCTCGGAGCGCGGACGCACCGAGTACGTCATGGCCTCGCTCATGCGCCTGCCCGGCGGCGGGCTTGCCGCCTATCCCACGGCCAAGGGGTCCGGCGCCGTGACAAGCTTCGCGCAGGCGGACGGCTTCTTCGCCGTGCCCGCCCAGGCCGAGACGATGGCAGCCGGGACCGAGGTCGCGGTGCGGCTGATCGGGCAGTCGGTGCAGCCGGCCGACCTGGTCGTCATCGGCAGCCAGTGCGTCGGGCTGGACCGGCTGATCGGGCTGCTGGAGAGCGACGGCCTGCGGGTGAAGTCGCTCGCCGTCGGCAGTTCCGGCGGCCTGGCCGCGGCCCGGCGAGGGGAATGCGACATCGCCGGCATCCACCTGATGGACCCGGCGAGCGGCGTCTACAACACGCCTTACCTCAGCGAGGGGATGACGCTGCTGCCGGGCTACCGGCGGATGCAAGGAGTGGTGTTCAGGCGAGGCGACCCGCGGTTCGAACGCTGCCGGACCGCAGAGGAGGTTGCCGCCGCGGCGGCCGGCCCGGATTGCTTGCTGGTCAACCGCAACGCCGGCAGCGGCACCCGTATCCTGATCGACCGGCTGCTCGGCGCTGCCCGGCCGCCCGGGTATGCCCACCAGGCGAAGTCGCACAATGGCGTGGCTGCCGCGGTGGCCCAGGGTCGAGCGGATTGGGGAGTCGCAATTGAGACCGTGGCGCAGCTGTATGGCCTGGCGTTCCTGCCTTTGCAGCCGGAAAGCTATGATTTCGTCGTTCCGGACAGCCGGCGGGACCGGCCCGGCGTGCAAAAGTTCGCAGCCCTGCTGGGAAGCCAAGCAGGCCGGCAGGCGCTGACCGAGCTGGGCTTCCTGGTCATCTCATCCAGTGCGCAAGTCATATCACAGGATTGTGATCGTCGGTAGATCAAAACGGGTGTGGAACAGGCGGCGAAGTGCCACTCCAGCGTGCATCATCAAACCTGATCGCGCTGGAAGGAACACGACATGGCCACTTCACCACGACGCTCGTTTCTGGGTGCCGCGGCAGGCGTAGTTGCTGCGGGATTGCTTCTGCCCGGCAAGGCGCGTTCCGCTCCGAGCGGCAAGCCGATCCGCATAGGCTGCATCGTGTCGCTGAGTGGCTCCCAGGAAGTGCTTGGACGGCCAATCCTGGACGGCGCCCAGATCGCGGCTGACGAGATCAACGCGGCCGGCGGCGTGCTTGGCCGGCCGCTGCAGATCGTCGAGGGTGATCCGCATACCGAGCCGCACCGCGCCGTCGAACTCGCGCGCGAGATGAGCGCTGACGGAATCAACCTGCTATGCGGCATCATCACCAGCGACTCCGCGCTCGCGGTCGCGGCCACGTTGCCGGAGCTGAACGCCGTCCTCATCGGCTGCTCCTCGCAGACCGACAAGCTGACGCATGAGGCCTTCGTCCCGAACTTCTTCCGCGTCACCGACCAGGTGATCATGCGCAACCGGGCGCAGGCGCGGCTGATGGCCCAGCGCTACGCCGGGATCAGCCGGTGGGGCGCGATCCTGCCGGAGAGCGAGTACGGCCATGCAGCCTGGGCGGCGTTCCGGGACGGCCTGCTCGAAGCCTACCCCGAGTTCGCCAAGCGCGACCCGGCGCTGGACGAGCCGGTCTTCGCCAAGTTCGGCGCCACGGACTTCAAGCCGCAGATCGCGGCGCTGCGGGACAAAGGCGCGGACGGCCTGTTCGTCGCGGTCTACGGCGACGACGGAATAAATTTCTATCAGCAGGCTCTGGAAGCCAACAGCTTCGATGAGGTGAAGGTGATCGCGGACTCGTACAACGAGTTCCTGGTCCCGCAGGCATTTGGCGGCAGCACGCCGGTGAACCTCTGGTTGGCGATGACCTGGTATTATGGCGGCTACCAGGAACTGCCCATGGGACGCGCCCTTTACCAGGAGTACATGCGCCGGACTGGCAACGGCCTCCCGCATGGCCTGGTCTGCACCGGGCATGCGGCCGTGCGGGCCTATGCCGCCGCGATCGCGAAGGTGAACAGCGACGCCACGCCGCAGGTCATCGCCGGGCTGCGCGGCTTGACGTTCGATACCGCAAAAGGGCCCGTGACGTTGCGGGCGGAGGACCACCAAGCGATCTGCGACGTCAACTTCATCCGCATCAAGTCGCTGCCCCACACACAGAACCTCGACATGATCGATTTCTCCCGCCCCGACATCGAGGTCGCCGAGTTCATCCGCTATGACGGCGCCAGCGTCATCGAGCCGCCATCGCCCGGCGTCGCGATCGTCCATCACGCCTGAGGGACAAGGGCCTCCGCAGCGGCAAGCTCCTCCTGCGTGTTGACGTTGAGGAACGGGTCGACCGGGTCGACGGCGAACTCGGCATGGACGATGGCGAAGCGGGCCGTCCAACGGTCGATCCGGTGCAACCGCTCCTCGACCAGCGCCCGGCGCAGCAACGGCGCCAGCCGCACCGGCCATATCGCGGCGACGGGATGCGCCTGGCCGGCCGAGGCGGCGCAGGCCATGTCTGCCTCGGCTGCGGCGCGGGCGGCCGATAACCGGGCCACCAGGTCGCGCGGGATGAACGGGCTGTCGGTCGGCACGGTCACGATGTCCGCCACGCCGGGCGCCTGCGCAAGCGCCCACTCCATTCCCGCCAGCACGCCCGCCAATGGTCCGGGGTGGTCGGAGACCGTATCAGGCAGCACGGGCAGGCCGAAGCGGGCGAAGCGCGCCGGGTCGCCGTTGGCGTTCAGCACGATACGGCTCGCGCCCTGGTCCGCGATCCGCGCCAGCACGTGGTCGAGCAGGGTGGACCGCCCGAACGCGCGCAGGGCCTTGTCGCCGCCGCCCATGCGGGTGGCCCGACCCCCGGCCAGGATCAGGATGACCAGCCCTCCGTCAGTCGTCATGGCCCGGCTCCCGGCGTCTGGCGTCCCGCGAGCTGTCCGCCGGCAAGGGCGCGTCGAATTGCAGGCGTTGGGCGCCGGCCAGCACGACGAAGCGGCGGCCCTTTGCCCGCCCGATCAGCGTCAGCCCCGCCTTGCGCGCGAGGTCCACGCCCGAGGCGGTAAAGCCGGACCGGCTGACCAGGATGGGAATCTGCATCTGCACCGTCTTGATCACCATCTCGGAGGTCAGCCGCCCCGTCGTGTAGAGCGTCTTGCCGGCGGCGGCGATGGCGTTGCGGTGCATGTAGCCGGCGATCTTGTCGATCGCGTTGTGACGGCCGACGTCCTCCATGTAGATCAGCGGCCGGTCGGCCTCGCACAGCACGCAGCCATGGATCGCGCCCGCCTCCAGGTACAGGCTCGGCTGGGTGTTGATCTTCTGCGACAGGGTTATCAGCCAGGAAGTCAGCATCACGGCGGCCGGGTCCAGCCGGGCGGCGTCGAAACGCTCCATCACGTCGCCGAACGCCGTGCCCTGGGCGCAGCCGGAGGTGAGGGTCTTCTTCTTCAGCTTCTCCTCGAAGTTGGTGCGGTGCGCCGTGCGCACGACCACCACGTCGATCTCGTCGTCGACGTCGATGCCGCTCACCACGTCGCCGGGCCGCAGCATGTTCTGGTTCAGCAGGTAGCCCAGCGCCAGGCATTCCGGATGGTCGCCGATCGTCATCATGGTGACGATCTCCTGCCCGTTCAGGTACAGCGTCAACGGCCGCTCGACCGGCACCTTGGTCTGGATCGCGGCCCCCGTCTGGTCAATGCCGGACACGGTGCGGGTCAGCCGCGGGTCGAGCGGCGCGGGCGCCACCAGCAGGCCGTCCGGCGCGTCGGCGGCGTCAGTCATAAAGCATGCTCATCGGCAGGCAGGCGATGGGTTGCCCCGGCTCCAGCACGGTCATCGTCTCGGGCAGCTCCGCCAGCGCATCGCTTTCCGTGAGCGACGTGAGGATGCCGGCGCCCTCCCGCGCGAACCGGTGCGCCACCATGCCGCCGTCGCCCGCCTGCAGCCGGACGCGCACGAACTCCCGCCGGTCGCGCTTCTTGCGGTAGGCGAAGCCGCTGGCCACGGTGAAGCGCGGCACCTCCCGGTAGGTCTCCCCGCCGAGGGCGGCGATGAGCGGCCGGGCGATCGCCATGTAGGCCACCATGGCGGCCACGGGGTTGCCGGGCAGGCCGACCAGGGGCGTGCCACCGATGCGCCCGACCGCCACGGGGCGCCCCGGCTTGATCCCGACCCGCCAGAACGACAGCGCGCCCAGGTGCTCGATGGCGTCGCGCAGATGGTCCTCCTCGCCCGTGGACACGCCGCCGGAGGTGATGATGAGGTCGTTCGCGCGGGACGCCTCCAGCAGCGCCGGCCGCAGGCGGTCGGCCCGGTCGGGCAGGATGCCTCCATCCGTGACCGCCAGCCCGGCGCGCGCCAGCAGGCACGCCGTCATGGCCCGGTTGCTGTCGTAGATCTGCCCCGGGCGCAACGTCGTCCCAGGCTCGGCCACCTCGTCGCCGGTTGAGAACAGCGCGACGCGCAACCGGCTGCGGACGGCGACCGTGACCAGCCCCAGCGACGCGGCCAGACCGATCTCGGGCGGCCCGAAGCGCCGTCCCGCCCGCAGCACGGTCTGGCCGGCCATGACGTCCTCGCCCGCCAGGCGGCGGTTGGCGCCGCGCTTGATCCCGGGCCGGATGCGGACCTCGGTCGCGCTGGCCGTGCAGTCCTCCTGCAT
This sequence comes from uncultured Acetobacteraceae bacterium, assembly GCA_964236035.1. Lineage (GTDB taxonomy): Bacteria > Pseudomonadota > Alphaproteobacteria > Acetobacterales > Acetobacteraceae > CAXSFF01. The sequence continues at coordinate 1,188 of CAXSFF010000083.1, read as the reverse complement.
CAGCACCGTGTCGGGGCCATCCGGCATCATCGCGCCCGTGAACACCCGCGCCGCGTGCCCGCGTCGCAGGGTCTCGGTCATCGGGTGCCCCGCCGCAGCCCGGCCCTGGAGCGTCAGCACCGTCTCGTCGGACAGGGAGAGGTCGTCGAAATGCACGGCATAGCCGTCGACGGCGGAGTTGGCGTGGGGCGGAACGCAGATCGGCGCCAGCAAGTCCTGCGCAAGGATGCGGCTGGATGCTTCTGTCAGCCTGATCATGTCGGTGCCGGCGACTGCGGCGAACTGATCTGACAGCAGCAATCTAGTTTCGGGCAATGAAATTAAACGGCCGCCAAACGCAAAGCAGTCGTCACTGAGTTGGGCCATGTCTGTCCTGTAACGCAAAGAGGCATTACTTTACCCCGATGTCCTTTTACCTATGAATGAAGTGCGTTCCATAAGTCCGGGCGTGAAGCGAGTTGCAGAGGCTGTTGAAGGTAGCGCATTTAGGCTCGCGTATGCATATCCTGCGTGGTGGCCAATCCCCCATGTCTGATGACCCGGCGTGCTGCGGTCAGGCTGCCGAACAAATGCCCGTTCAAGCACTCGTCTCGGGACTGGTGGTTCTAACCTAGGGATAGCTTGATGGTAAGAGGGGCAAAGTTTCGGGCGGACCGGAAGACCTTGCTGGCTGAGACGGGGTTGGTCCAGGCCTTCCAAATGCAGGCCGAGATCACCGGCACTGATAGACAGTAGATGTTGGCCGTTCTCAAATTCATGTGAGCATTTGCGAAAGCGTCAGCGCACATGAGCTGCGGGTGGCCGACATTGCAGCCACTGAAGCGGTTCCGTTGATGATGTGATCAGAAGGGGGCTTTCGGCGCGGGCAGCATTCGTGATCCATCCGTCTGCGTCATATTGACGAAACGGCAGCGAGGGCTTCATCCATGAACTATTCTCGTCGCACCATGCTGGGAACGGGCGCCGCCATCGGCGCCGCCGGCATCGCCGCCAAGGCCGCTGCCGCAACCTTCGGCAACCCGGACGAGCCGCCGCAGGGCGCCGTCAACATGCAGGCCAACCCACAGGCCCTGGTGGACCCCGGCCCGCAGAGCCAGGCGCTCGCCGGGCAGTTCCCGGCGGCGTTCAGCCCGCCGCCGACCGACGTGGGCGACCTGCCGCAGTTCTGGGCGTCGTTCAACAACGCAC
>CAXSFF010000082.1:0-8362 GCA_964236035.1 uncultured Acetobacteraceae bacterium | reverse complement strand
TCAAGCTCCGCCACGATCTGCCTCTAAGGCTGCCATCTCGGGCCAGCCTAGCCAACAAGGCGACGCTAATGCAATGCGATAGTGACCGCAGCGTAAGCACACTATCGCTGCAAGTGAACACAGGTTGAAAAATAGGCAATCATTAGACTATTTATAAGTCACAAAGCTAAAACATAGGCAGGTTTGGGTAAGATTGCTCTTCTGACACAACTCCGTCAATACAGCCGCCAGGCCGCCGATGGAGCGTGCAGAGCCGCCATCGTCTGCTATGTCGCAACCCACGTCGATCCAGGCCAGGACTTAGGGAGTGCGTGTGCGTATTCTCGGCATCAGCTATCGCGTCTATCTCGGCGACATCTACCAGTCGCTGCTGCGCGAGGGCCATGAGGTGCGCGTGTTCGCCACGGCGCCGCAGGAGGAGCATGCGTTCGCCGGGTTGCTTGCGACGGTGGCGGACTGGCGCGCCGAACTCGACTGGGTCGGGCGCGACGGCGTGATCCTGTTCGAGGGCGTCAACCAGGGCGCCTGGCAGGACCGGTTGCGCGCCGACGGCTACCGCGTGGTGGGTGGCAGCGCGTACGGCGACCGGCTGGAGAACGACCGCGACTTCGGCCAGGCGGCGTTGCGCGACGCCGGCCTGCGCATCGCCGGCAGCACCGCGTTCGATGACCCCGGCGCGGCCCTGGCCTGGCTGTCGCGCAACCCCGGGCGATACGTCCTGAAGCATGACCATGGCATCCACGCGACCTTCGTCGGCGAGCATCCGCAGGGCGCCGACGTGGCATTCCGGTTGCGCCGGTCGCCGCCGGGGCGGGTGTTGCTGATGCAGTTCCTGGACGGCGTGGAAGTCGGCATCGGCGCCTATTTCGACGGCGCGCGGTTCCTGCAGCCGGCCTGCATCGATTTCGAGCACAAGCGGTTCTTTCCCGGCGACATCGGCGAGATGACGGGGGAGATGGGCACGCTGGCCAGCTACCGGCACGCCGAGGCGTTGTTCGACGCGACGCTGGGCCGGCTGGCGGGCCGGCTCGCCGCCGCCGGGCACGTCGGCTACGTCAACCTCAACCTGATCGTGAACGAGGCGGGGGTGTGGCCGCTCGAGTTCACCTGCCGCTTCGGCAACCCCGGCTTCGCCGTGCTGGCCGCGTTGCAGGCCGGTGGCTGGGCCGACCTGTTGCAGCGAGTGGCCACTGGCGGCGGGCGGTTTGACACCCTGCCGGGCTGGTCGGTCGCCATCGTGCTGACCATCCCGCCGTTCCCGGCCACCATCGCCTGCGCGCCCGAGGAGGACCACCCCGTGTTTTTCCGCGATCCGCCCGGCCCGGCGGAGCGGCCACACTACCATTACGTCGACATGCGGCAGGACGAGGACGGGCAGTTGCTGGCCCATAAGCGGTCCGGCCACGTCATGATCGTCACCGGCGTCGGCCCCGACGTGGCCGCCGCGCAGGACGCCGCACGCCGCCGCGCCCGCAACGTGCTGACGCCGGACCTGCGCTGGCGCGGCGATATCGGCGACCGCTTCCTGGCCGGCGACGCGGACCGGCTGCGCGCGCTCGGATGGCTGCCGTGACGGCGGACGCGATCGGGCTTTGCCTGGCCGGCGCGATTTCGCCGCAGGTGGCGCTGGCGCGGCTGTTGCTGGGCGGCGCGGCGCCGGACACGCTCGCTGCCACGCTGGCCAGCCGGCGCCCGGCGGAACCCAACCCGGCCTGGCACGCGCTGCACCGCCTGGTCATCGACCGGCCGCAGATGCTGTCGCGGCTGGCCACCGAGATCGCCACCATGCATGTGGACCCCGCACCAGGCCCGACCGCCGCGGTCGCCGCCTTCTTCGACCGGGCGGTGGCGTTCTCGCCGGAGGCCAGCGTCGCGCTGTTCTCCCTCGGCGACCCGGCGATTCTGGCCGAGGCCACGGCGGAGATCATGCGCTGGCTGGACGGCTGGCTCGGCGCGCAGGCGGACGTGCTCGACCTCGGCTGCGGCATCGGCCGCATCTCGCAGGCCCTCGCCCCGCGCTGCGGCAGCGTGCTCGGCCTCGACGTGTCGGCAGGCATGGCGGCGGCGGCGCGGCAACGCTGCGCCGGGTTGGCCAACGTGCGGATCGAGCAGACCGCCGGCCTCGACTTGGACGCGCTGGCGGGGGACGCGTTCGACCTGGTGCTCGCCGTCGACAGCTTCCCCTACGTGCTGCAGGCCGGCCTCGCGGTCGTCGAGGCCCACCTGCGCGGCGCTGCCCGCGTGCTGCGGCCCGGCGGCCACCTGGTCATCCTCAACTTGTCCTACGGCCGCGACCTGACGGCGGACCGCGCCGACGCGGCGGCGTGGGCGCTGGCCTACGGGTTCGACTTGGTGGTGGACGGCGCGCGCCCGTTCACGCTGTGGGACGGCAGCGCGTTCGTGTTGCGGCGCTTGGGGGATCCATGAACGAGGCGGCATTGCTCCGGCTGGCGGAATGGCTGCGCGACCATGGCTACCACTTCGTCACTCCCACCCCCGCCACCCACGCGCGGGTCAACGCGCGGCCCGGCAACGCCTGGGCGCGCGACGCGCGCGACGTATTCGGCTGGAGCCGCCCGTTCCGCGACGGCGTGCTGCCGGACGACCTATTGAGCCTGATGCGCGACGCCGGCGTGCTGGCGGAGGACGGCCCCGGGTCGTGGCGCTCCCTGGTGCGGCTGTCGAGCCTGGACGGGCTGCTGTTCCTGCACTCGGCCTATCCGACCCAGGCGGCGGACTCCGTGTTCTTCGGCCCCGACACCTACCGCTACGCCGTTGCGATCTCCGCCTGGCTGGATCAGGCCGGCCCCATCCGCCGTGCGGTGGACGTCGGCTGCGGCGCCGGCCCGGGCGCCCTGGTCATCGCCCGCGCGCGGCCCGGCGCCGAGGTGACCGGCGTCGACATCAACGACGCCGCCCTGCAAATGACCCGGGTCAACGCGGCCCTCGCGGGGCATCCCGTCACCGCGGCGCACAGCGACCTGCTGTCCGGCGTCGACGGCGCGTTCGACCTGGTGGTGGCCAACCCGCCCTACCTCGCCGACCCGGCGGAGCGCGCCTACCGCCACGGCGGCGGCGAGCTTGGCGCCGCCCTGTCGCTAGCGATCGTCGAGGTGGCGCTGCCGCGGCTGACGCCCGACGGCACCCTGTTGCTGTACACGGGTGTCGCGATCGTGAATGGCCACGACCCATTCAAAGCCGCCGCCATGAAGCGAACTGACGCGCATGACGTTGTCTGCCGCTACCGCGAGGTCGACCCCGACGTGTTCGGCGAGGAGCTGGACCACGACCCTTATCGCACAACCGACCGGATCGCCGCCGTGGTGCTTACGGTCACTAGAAATGGGTAACCATCATGCCTGACGGATACATTTTCTCCCAACACGCCGACGGTGCGCCGCTGCAGCGCCGCTTGGCCTCATTCAATGCCCGCCGCTTCAATCCGGCCCTGCCGACCGCCACCTGGCGCGACGACGTGGCCGAACAAGCCGAATGCCTGATCGAGGAGGGCGAGTGGCTGGAGCAGAACCGCGCCGCCGTCGCCGAACGCGCCGCCGCCGCCCCACGCGATCCCGATGGCTTCGTTGCCTGGTTCGAGGCGCTGGAGCATGACGGCCCGGGTCAGGGCGACCCGCTGTTCGCCTGGCTGGCCGAGACGGCGACCCTGGACGAGATGCGCTGGTTCCTGACCCAGGAAGTGGCGGGCGAAGCCGGGTTCGACGACCTTGCCGCCATCACCCAGGTCAAGCTGCCGCAGCAGGCCAAGCTCGAGATCGCCCGCAACTACTGGGACGAGATGGGCCGCGGCAACCCGAAGGGCATGCATGGCCCGATGCTGGAGGTGATCGCGAACCGCCTCGACCTGCATCCGATGCTGGAGACCACGGTGCCGGAGTCGCTGGCGCTGGCGAACACCATGGCCGGGCTGGCGTGCAACCGGCGCTACGCCTACCAGTCGGTGGGCGCGCTGGGCGTGATCGAACAGACCGCGCCAAGCCGGGCTATCCTGGTGGCGAAGGGCATGAAGCGGCTCGGCATCCCATCCGAGGACCGGCATTATTTCGACCTGCACGCCGTGCTGGACGTGAAGCACTCGCAGGCCTGGAACGCCGAGGCGCTGCATCCGCTGGTGGCGGAGAACCCTGCGGTGGCGCCTGCCATCGCCGAGGGCGCGTTGATGCGGCTGGAAGCGGGAGCGGCATGCTTCGCACGCTACCGTTCGATCCTGTGGGCCGGCGAAGCGGAACTGGGCGACGCCGACGGATCGGCCCCGTCCGGCCGCCGCGGGTTCTGCGTGCGCTGACGCCGCCGGGTCAGGCGCGGCGCCGGGTGAGCATCATGCTGATGAGGAACCCGGCGCCGACCGCCAGGCCCAAGGCCCGGACTGGGCGTTCGCGGGCGCCGACCGCCGCCCGTTCCAGCAGCATTTCCACGTTGGCGGCGGCATTGATCGCCATCGGGAACACCCGCTGATCGACGAACACCTTCAGCTTGGTCGGTGGCGGAAGCTGCTCCAGCAGGTAGCTCGCGTCGGTCATGGCCATCTTCCCATCTGCATTGCGTCCCCCAACACGATTGTTGAACGCCAGTTGCACGCGTGATGGCAACCCGCCGCCATGACGCGGGCTTCAGGCCGGCAGTAACGCTGCTCCGGAGGCTCTGCCATGCCCGCCAAGCCGACCATCAAGCCCTACACCGCGCCGGCCGGCGGCTGGGGCTCCGCCAAATCGCTGGGCAAGATCCTGAGCCGGGAGGGCGTGCTGGCCAGCGGCGCGCTGGCCTTGAGCCGGCAGAACAAGGTGGACGGCTTCCAGTGCGTCAGTTGCGCCTGGCCCAAGCCGGCCAAGCCGCTGCCGTTCGAGTTCTGCGAGAACGGCGCCAAGGCGACCGCATGGGAGATCACCGTCCATCGCTGCACCCCGGAGTTCCTGGCGCAGCACACCGTCACCAGCATGCTGGACTGGGACGACTACGCGCTGGAGCAGACGGGGCGGCTGACCCACCCGATGCGCTACGACGACGCCACCGACAAGTACCTGCCAGTGTCATGGGATGCCGCGTTCGCGGAGATCGGCCGCGAGATGCGCGCCGTCAGCGACCCCAAGAAGACGGTGTTCTACAGCTCGGGCCGCAGCTCCAACGAGGCGAGCTACGCCTACGCCCTGCTGGCGCGGATGTATGGCAACAACAACCTGCCCGACAGCTCCAACATGTGCCACGAAACCACCTCGGTCGCGCTGCCGATCAGCATCGGCGTGCCCGTCGGCACGGTGACGCTGGACGATTTCGCCCATACCGATTGCATTCTGTTCTTCGGCCAGAACCCGGGCAGCAACAGCCCGCGCATGCTGCACCCGCTGCAGCAGGCCAGCGAGCGCGGCGTGCCGATTATCACCTTCAACCCGCTGCGCGAGCGTGGCCTGGAGCGGTTCACCAACCCGCAGGCGCCGACGGAGATGCTGTCGGGCCATGAGACGCGGATCAGCTCGCAGTACCACCAGGTCAAGCCGGGCGGCGACCTCGCGGCGATCACCGGCATCTGCAAGGCCGTGCTGGAGATCGATGATGCTGCATTGGCGGCCGGCGAGCCGTCGGTGCTGGACCTTGCCTTCATCGCCGGGCACACGCACGGGTTCCATGAGTTCATCGCCTGGGTGCGGCAGCAGGAATGGGATGGGCTGGAGCAGCGGTCCGCCCTGGCGCGCGCCTCGATGGAGGCGGCGGCGGCGGTGTATTGCCGGGCCAAGTCGGCGATGGCGGTCTACGGCATGGGGCTGACGCAGCATCGCGCCGGCGTCGAGACCATCCAGATCCTGGTCAACCTGCTGCTGCTGCGCGGCAACATCGGGCGGCCCGGCGCCGGCATCTGCCCCGTGCGTGGCCACTCCAACGTGCAGGGGCAGCGCACCGTCGGCATCAGCGAGAAGCCCGAGCTGATCCCGATGGACGTGCTGGCCAAGCAGTTCGGCTTCGAGCCGCCGCGCGACACGGGGCTCAACACGGTCGAGGCGTGCGAGGCGATCCTCGACGGCAAGGTGGAGGCGTTCATCTCGCTGGGCGGCAACTTCGTCCGCGCCGTCCCCGACCGCGACCGCATCGAGCCGGCCTGGCGCAATATGCGGCTGACGGTGACGGTGGCGACCAAGCTGAACCGCACGGCTCTGGTGCACGGCGCGGTCAGCTACCTGCTGCCGGTGCGCGGCCGCATCGAGGTCGACACCCAGGCCACGGGGCCGCAGTCGTTGTCGATGGAGGACAGCACCGCCTGCATCCACGGCTCGCGCGGGGTGCGGATGCCGGCGTCCAAGCACCTGATCAGCGAGATCGACTTCGTGGCGCGGCTGGCGAGGGCGTCGCTCGAACCCAACCCGTTGGTGCCCTGGGAGGCGTGGCGGGACGACTACAGCCTGATCCGCAAGGCGATCGCCGTCACCTACCCGGAGATTTTCTACGACTACGAGAGTCGCATGTGGGAGCCGGGCGGCTTCCACCGACCGCTGCCGGCGCGGGAGCGGGTGTGGAAGACCAAGAACGGCAAGGCCAACTTCATCACGCCGCGCGGCCTGGACGAGGACTTGGACATGCCGGAAGTCGGGCATGACGTGCTGCGCATGATGACGCTGCGCAGCAACGACCAGTTCAATACGACGGTGTATGGCTACAACGACCGTTTCCGCGGCGTCGACGGCACCCGCATGGTGGTATTCATGCATCGCGACGACATCGAGCGCCTCGGCCTGAAGGAAGGCGAGGAGGTACGGCTGGAAACCGCCTCGGTTGACAACATCAAGCGGGAGATGGGAGGGTTCCGGGTGACGCCGTACGATGTCCCGGTGGGCTGCATCGGCACCTACTACCCGGAGGCCAACGCGTTGCTGCCGATCGGGCACTACGCCGAAGGCAGCAAGGTCCCGGCAGCGAAGTCCATCCCCATCATGGTGCACAAGCAAGCCGCTTGACTCCATGCTGCTCCTCCTCCCCTTGCGGGAGGAGGCCGGGAGGAGGGGTGAAGCAGTGCCCCGCAGAAAGATCTTCCCCCGCATTTTCAACAAAAAAGGGGAGGGCGCAATGCCCTCCCCCTTCTTGCTAATGCAACCAGCTACGACTTGCCGGTCGGGTTCTGCCCGCTGACGTTGGTGCCGAGGGTGTTGTCCACGGCGCGGGTAGCGGTGTTGTCGCGCATGCCGCCGGGCTGCCCGGTGCCGGTGGTGCCAGTCGTGGTGGTGGCCGTCTGCGTGGTGCTGACCGAACCTGGCACCTGCTCCACGTCCACCTTCGTCTCGCGCACGGTGTCGCGCACCGTCTCCACGCGCTCGACGGCTTCCTTGCGCAGGGCGATCTCCTCGACGATGCGGACGTCCTTGCCGACCACCGCCTCTTCGCCCACAGCCTTCGCCGACAGCGTCCGCTCACGGAACACGTCACTTGCGACGCCAGTCAGCGGACGGTTGATCGGGCGGCGCTCGACCATCACCCGCTCCTCGCGTAGGCGCACCTGCTCCTCGACCGGGGTTTCCACCACGCGCGTGGTGACCCGCACGCCGCCCTGCTCGACCGCGCGCTTGCCGACGACGAGGTCTTCCTTGACCACCTCGATCTTGTCGTCAGCCATCGGCGCCGTCGCCTGCGTGGCCACGGCAGGAACTGTCGCCCGCGTTGCTACGGCAGGAGCCGTTGCCGCGGTGGCTGCAATCCCCGTCATGGCCTGAGACTGGGCCTGTGCCTCGCCATGCTCCAGGATGTATTCCGCCTGTGGCGCCATTTCGTCGCTCGCCCGCACCGTGACCAGGGTGCCGCCGCGGCCGACGTGGTCGGCGTAGGACTTGGCGTCCGCCTCATCGACGCCCGCCCCCGTGAGCGAGCCGAGCAGGCCGCCGGCCGCGGCGCCGACGCCGGCCCCCGTCAGGGTCGCGATCAGCCAGCCGGCGGCCACGACGGGGCCGACGCCTGGGATCGCCAGGGCGCCAAGCCCCGCCAGCAGGCCGGCGCCGCCGCCCAGCAACGTGCCGATGCTGGCGCCGGTGCCGGTCGCCGTGCCGTCACCATCGCCGGCGACGCTGGTCGCCACCTGGCGGTCCTTGTCGCCCGACACCAGGCTGATGTCGTCGTGCGGCACGCCGGCCGCTTCCAGCGCGTTCACGGCGCGGACGGCGTGGTCGTAGGTGTCGTAGCTGTGTGCGATCATGCGCATGGTCGAAGTCCTTGGTTGCTGGTCGTGGGGAAGCCGTGTCGCGGCAAAGCGGGCATCACTGCTGGCCGATATTGCCCTTGTAGTCGAGCCAGACGCCGACGCTGGCGCCGTTCTTCATGCCGTGGCCGCGCCAGATGCCGTCGTTGTCCTTCTTGAGGTCGGCGACCGTGG
>CAXSFF010000081.1:0-8398 GCA_964236035.1 uncultured Acetobacteraceae bacterium | reverse complement strand
CGCCGCGACCCATGCCGCGACGCCGACCGCCAGCACGGCGACGCCAGCCTGCGCGGCGAGGAACAGGTGCGCCTGGGCCAACGGGCCGCTGTCGAGCGGCGGCAGGTTGAGGCCCATGCCGCCGCCGGTGAGGTCGCTCCAGTTGGTCGCGGCCTGGCGCAGGATGATGACGACGGCGAGGCTGGCGATGGCGAAGTAGTGCCCGCGCAACGGCAGCACCAGCCAGCCGACGGCTAGCGCCAGCAGCCCGGCGGCGAGTGCGGCGAACGCCCAGGCCAGCGGCATCGGCACGCCGTGCAGTTGCGCCAGCGCGCTGGCATAGGCGCCGCAGCCGAAGAACGCGGCGGTGCCAAAGGACGGGTATCCCGCCATGCCGCCGATCACGTTCCAACTGCTGGCCAGGGTGACGTACATCGCCAGCAAGGTGCCCAGCCGCAAAGCGTAGGCGCCGCCCAGCAGCCACAGCCCGGCCGCGCCCACGACGACGAACATGATCGCGACGACGCCGGAGCGCGCGATCACGCGTAGCCCTTGCGGCCGAACAGCCCGTCGGGGCGCACCGCCAGCAGCAGGATCAGCAGCGCCAGCGACACCAGCGACGCGTTCTCCGATCCCAGCAGCAGCGCCGCCAGGCTCTCGACCAGGCCCAGCACGACGCCGCCCGCCGCCGCGCCCACCACGCTGCCCAGCCCGCCCAGCACGCAGACGGTGAATGCGGTGCCGAGGTAAGCCTCCGATTGCAGCGGCGAGATCGGGAACACCAGGCCGAGCAGCGCGCCCGCAGCCCCGGCGAGCGCCGCGCCCAGGGCGAAGGTGGCGATGAACACCCGCTGCACCCGCACGCCCATCAGCGCGGCGGCATCGCGGTCCATCCGCACGGCGACGATCGCCCGCCCCAGCCAGGAGCGGCGCAGCACCAGCCACAGCACGCCCGTCATCGCCAGCGCCGCCGCCGCCGCCATCGCGCGGTCGAGCGGGATGCGGATGCCGCCCAGCACCGCCGTGCCCGGCGACCAGGCCGGGCGGATGGTGCGGTAGTCGGCGCCGAACAGCAGCAGCAGCGCGTTGCCCGTGACCAGGTCGAGGCCGAAGGTGATGACCAGGGTGATCAGCACGGGCGCCCCGACCACGGGGTTCAGCAGCCCCGCCTGCAGCACGGCGCCGAACAGCCCGACCGCCACCGCCACCAGCGGCAGCGCCAGCAGCGGATGCAGCCCAAATCGCGTCCAGAGCAGCCAGGCCAGGTAGCCGCCCAGCACCACCAGCGTGCCATGCAGCAGGTTGATAACGTTCAGCACGCCCCACACCAGCGAGAACCCGGCGGCGACACAGGCATACAGCCCGCCCAGGATGACGCCGTTCACCAACACCTGCATCAGCACGCGCCGCGACCCTCAGACGCGCCGCAGGTCGGCCTGCCGGATGTCGGCGGGATACAGCACGCGCTGCTGGCCGCCTTGGATCTGGAACGCGGGCGGGGTGTACGACGCCGCCTGTCCTGACGGGCCGAACTTGATGCGGCCGAAGAACGTCATCGCGTCCACCTCCGCCAGGGCGTCGCGCAACTGCTGCGGCTCCGTGCCGCCGGCGGCCTGCGCGGCCAGTTGCGCCATCACGCCGCACACGGCGGACGCCGACTCGCCGTAGTCCGGCACGCTGCCGTAGCGCTTTTCGTACGCCTCGACATAGGCGGCGGTGGAGGCCCACGGGCCTTTGCAGTCGGTGTAGCGCGCCGCCGGGTGCCACCAGGCGGCGGAGGTGAGGTTCTCCGCGGCCGGCCCGAGCGCCTCGACGAACTCTCTGTAGGCAGGGCCGGCGATCATGGTGACGACGGGCGAGTTGAACTGCAATTCCACCATCTGCCGCCGCACCAGCAGCAGGTCGTTCAAGTACCCCGTGACGAACACCCAGCCCGGGTTGCCGCCGGCCATCTGGGTCAGCGCGCTGGCGTGGTCCATGGTGCCGATGGCGTATTTCCCCGAACTCAGTACCGTGATGCCGCGCGCCTTGGCGGATTTCTCCATCTCCTGCCCGATCGCGTAGGGGAACAAGTCGTTGCGCGCCAGGATCGCGATCGAGGTCACTTCCGGCATCTGGCCGTGGACGATGTCGGCCAGCGGCTCGGTCAGGGTGTCGTTCGGGGTCAGGATGCCGAACAGGTAGCGCGGGTTCTGGTCGAACACCTCCTTGGAGGACGCCGTCGGCGCGATCATCGGCACCTTGTAGCGCTCGGTGACGGAGCTGGCGGCCTTGGTGGCGCCCGATCCTTGCGGCGCGAAGATCACCGCGCAATGGTCCTGGGTGATCAGCCGCTCGGCCAGCTGCACCGCGCGCGGGGTGGCGGACTGGTAGTCGGCATAGACCATCTCGACCTTCACCCGGCGGCTGCCGACCTCGATCCCGCCGGCGGTGTTCACCGTGTCGGCCCACAGGTCGTAGCCGCGCTGCTGCTTGGCGCCCTCGGGGGCGAGGCCGCCGGTGATCGGCAGCGGCGCGCCGACCCGCAGCGTCTCGGACTGCGCCCGCACGATCGCCGGGGTGAACAACGCGGCGGCCGCGCCAAGCGCGGTGCGGCGGGAGAACGGGGTCATCGCGGTTCCTTGGCTCGAAGTTCAGGTGCCGACGGCGAGCGGCGCGCGCAGCTTGCGCAGCAGCGCCAACACCGACAGCGCCGTGATGCGGCCGGTGCGCGGGTTCTCGCTCGGGATGTTCTCGATCGTCATGGTCAGGCGGGCGGAGTCGGAGTCGAGTTCGATGCTGTGGGTGTTGCGGGTGACGGCCGGGTCGGCCCAGATCTCGAGCCGGGTGCGGTCCGGCCCGATGCCGGCCAGGGACAGCGCCACGGCGACGTTGAGGTTGGCAGGGAAGCCGCGCGCCGCCTCCCGCGCGGTGCCCTCGAACACGCGCAAGGGGGTGGCCAGGCCGTCCAGGCTGATGCCGTGCTGGTCCAGGTAGGGCGCGCCGAGCAGTCCGCCGGGGGGCTTGCGGGTGATCATACGGACGGAGTGGATTTCTCCCTGCGCGGCGGCGAACACGGCGTCCAGGCCGAGTAGCGCGCCCGTCGGCACCAGGATGCGGCCACCATGCGCGCGCGCCAGGGCGACCAGGTGCGTGTGCTCCAGCAACGCGCCGCAGCTCAGCACGACCACGGTGCGGCCGGCGCGCAGGGCGGGTTCCGCGATGGCGGGCAGGACGGCGGCGGGCGCGCATTCCACGACGACGTCCACCAGCGGCGCCAGCGCGTCGATCGCAACCACGGGCACGGAGTCGAGGCCCGGCGGCAACGCGGCGCGCGCCTTGCCCGCATCGCGGGCCGCCACGGCGACCAAGTGCAGGCCGGGAATGCCATCTGCCGCGAACCCGGCGGCAACTGCCCGCCCGATCGCGCCAAAACCGGCGATGCCGACGCGCAATGATTCAGCCGTCATTGCAAGCCGCCGCTTGGCGGCGCGGCAACCCAGAGCCGCGCGCCGAAGATTTGCCGCGCGGCCCCTGGGTTGCTTCGTCGCAAGCGCTCCTCGCAATGACGGCTGAGGGGTGACGTCTGGGAGGTCATCGAAGGCTGTCGATGTAGCTCATGTCGATGTAGCGCGCCGGGTCGGGCATCGTGCGGTGGGCGGCGCCGTAACGCTGACGTAAATCCAGCACCGTACGCACCCCATCCAGGCAAATCCTGCCGTCGGTGAAGAATCCCGTTTCGGGGTCAAGCAACTCGGTATAGCTCGCAGCCGCCATCTCGTCCGACAACCCCGCGACGTTGCGTTGCAGGATATTGCACGCCTCAACGCGATTGGCGGCGTCGTACAACCACGCGACCGATTGCACGTAGCCGCGGATGAAGCCGCGCACCGCCTCCGGATGCGCCGCCGCCCATGACCGGCGCGACGCCGCGACGTTGCCCTGGTAGCGGCCCACGGCGGCCCCCGCGCGCGACAGCACGGTGAAGCCAGCCTGTCGCGCCAGGATGTCGTACGGCGCCGACAGCATCGTCGCCGCATGGCCGCCGCGTTGCAGGTCGTCCCAGCGCTGGGTCATGCCGCCGACCTTGACCACGTCGTAGTCGCCGTCGCGAAGGCCCGCCTGCGCCAGCATCTCGAACAGCACGAACGCATACCCCGTGGTGGCCGCATCCACCGATACGGCGCGCCCGCGCAGGTCGGCCACGTCCGTGATGCCGGGTTGCGCCACCAGGCTGAGAAAGCTGTCGTCGCTGCCGAGGAAGGCGAAGAAATCCGGCTGCGCCCCGATCGGCGCCTCGCCATCGCCCTCGACGTAGGCGACGATGTTGTCGATCGCCGTCATCGCGACCTCGAACCGCCCGGCGGCCAGGCCCGTCATCTGCGCGATCGACCCGGCGGTCGCCTCCACGCTGACATCGACGCCATGCCCGGCGAAGAACCCGTGCGCCTGCGCGGTAAACAGCGGCCAGTTGAACCCGCCAGGAAACACGCTGACGCGCACGGGGGCATTCACGATCAGCCCGTCGCCTGCGTGATGCGGCTGGCGGTGCCGCGCGTCGCCCAGCCGGTCATGCGCTGCTCGATGACGGAGGAGATCGCGTACATCCCCATGCCCATCACCGCCGTCACCAACAGGGCCGCGAACGACAGCGGCACCTGGAACCGCGAGGACGCCACCAGGATCAGGTGGCCGATGCCCGTGTTGGAGGCGATCGTCTCCGATAGGATCGAGCCGACGAAAGCCACGGTGATGGCGATCTTCAGCGAGGCGAAGAAATACGGCATCGCCCGCGGCAGGCCGACCTTCAGCACGATGTCGCGCCGCCGCGCGCCCAGCACCCGCAACAGGTCGGTGAGTTCCGGCTCCACGGTGGCGATCCCCGTGGCGACGTTCACCAGGATTGGGAAGAACGAGATCAGGAAAGCGGTGATGATGGCGGGCAGCGTGCCGATGCCGAACCAGATCACCAGGATCGGCACCACGGCCACCTTGGGAATGGAGTTGAAGCCGATCAACGCCGGGTAGAGCCCCTCGTAGACCAGGCGGGAGGAGCCGATGACGATGCCGCCCGCCAACCCGACCACGATGGCAAACGCAAATCCTACGACGGTCGAGAACAAGGTCTCGGCAGCCGCCTGCAGGATCGGCCCGCGCCATTGCCAAGCGGAGGCGAAGATCTCGGTTGGCGGCGGCAGGATGAAGTCCGGCACCTGGAAGCCGCGCACCAGTAGCTCCCACACGACGAAGATGCCGACGATCACCGCCCATGGGATCAGCTTGCGGCGCTGCTTGCGCCAGGCGCTGCGCCGGCGGGGCGCCACGGCGATCACGGCCTCGTTCATCGTCAGACTCCCTCGACGGCTTCGTGGCGCGCGCGCTCGATCGCGTCGCGCAGCTCCTGCACCAGCTCCAGCGACGCCAGCGCGAACTCCGGTCCCAGCACGCGCGGGCGCGGGATGTCGACGTGGCGCTCCACGATGATGCGCCCGGGGCGGCTGCTCATCACCAGCACCCGGTCGGCCAGGAACACCGCCTCCCGCAGGTCGTGCGTCACCAGCAGGATGGTCGGCCGCCGGGCGAGCCACAAATCCTGCAGCGCCGCCCACAGGTCCTCGCGGGTGAACATGTCGAGCGCGCCGAACGGTTCGTCGAGCAGCAGCACCGACGGCTCGTGCACCAGCGCCCGGCACAACGACACCCGCTGCTGCATACCGCCGGACAACTGCCAAGGGAAATGCGCCTCGAACTTCGCCAGGCCGACGCGCTCCAGCAACTGCCGCGCCTGCGCCAGGTAGGCAGAGCGGTTGTGGCGCAGCTTGCCACGGTGCCGCTCCGACACTTCGAGCGGCAGCATCACGTTGTCCAGGGTGGTGCGCCATGGCAGCAAGGTCGGGTTCTGGAACGCCATCCCCGCGCTGTCGAGCGGCCCGGTGACGTGCTTGCCGTCGACGATGATGGTGCCCGTGGTCGGCGGCCACAGCCCCGTGATCACCTTCATCAGCGTCGACTTGCCGCACCCCGACGGCCCCACCACGGCGACGAACTCGCCGCGGTCGGCCTTGATCGAGGTGCCCGACAGCGCGAGGGTGCCGTCCTCGTCGCCGCCGTAGCGCAGCGCGACCGCGTTGAGATCGATGTAGCTGGTCATGTCAAATCCCATCGGGCGGCCACGTCGTCAGAATGCGCCGGCGCCGTCCAAAACAAGTCGGGACGGTAGGCTCTGCTTGACGGTTGGGCAACCCGTTGACAGTGTGACCTACGTTGGTCGGACGACAAAGGCAGTTGCACAAAATGAATGCTTTGAAGCGCTTATTTAATAGCCAGACGATGCTGGCGGGCCTAGTTGCCTGCCTCGGCGCCGCCGCACACGCCGCGCCGACCAACGTCAACTTGACGTTGGACTGGATCGTCCAGGGCACCCACGCCCCGTTCTTCATCGCCGAGCAGAGCGGCGCCTTCGCCAAGGAGAACCTGGCGGTGAAGGTCGACCCGGGACCCGGCGGCACCAACATCTGCGTCAACGTCGCCGGCGGCGCCTACCAGTTCGGCCTGGTCGACCTGCCCACCATGATCAAGTTCGACGCGCAGAACCCGGGCACCCCGCTGATCGCCGTCTACATGTATTTCGACGACAGCCCGCTGGCCATCGTCAGCCACAAGTCCGCCGGCATCAACACGCCGGCCGACCTGCAGGGCAAGCGCATCGCCGGCGGACCCGGCATCACCGTGCACGACACCATCTCCGTCCTGTTCAAGGCGACCCACGTGACGGGGGTGCAACCCGTGTGGGTGTCGGTCTCGCCGCAGCTGTTCGGCCCGCTGTTCAAGCGCAACGAGGTCGACGGGATCGGCGGCTTCACCAACTCGCAAATCCCCAACACGCTCGAGATGGGCTACAAGATGGCGGACCTGAACGTGCTCAGGTACAGCGATTTCGGCGCCAACCTCTACGGCCTCGCGCTGGTGACCACCCGCAAATACGCCGACGACCACCCGGATGTGGTGCGCGGCTTGGTGGAGGCGGTCAACTCCGGGGTGAAGCAGGTCATCGCCGATCCGGACAAGGGCCTGGCGGTGCTGGCGGCGCGCGACCCGATGATGAACCTGCCGATCGAGAAAATCCGCCTCGACATCGCGCTCGGCCTGATCGACACGGCCCATGTGCAGAAGGACGGCCTCAGCTCGGTGACGCAGGACCGGCTGCACGAAACGATCGACGCCGTCACCGCCGCCTACGAGCTGGGCAGCACGCCGGCGGCGGACACCATCTACACCGACAGGTTCCTGCCGCCCCTCGCCGAGCGGATGCTGCCGCCGAAATCGTGACCGCTGCGCTGCTCCTCCTCCCCCTGCGGGAGGAGGCCGGGAGGAGGGATGGCCACGCCAACCACCCTGCGCGCGGCCACCCCTCCCCCAGCCCCTCCCGCAAGGGGAGGGGGGGGGGGAAGCATCGGATCAGGCGAGGGGGACCGTCAGGGGGTTGTAGCTGTACAGCCATTCGTTGCGCCCGCTGCCCTCGTCGCGGCCGGCGAACGCCCGGCGCAGCTCGGCCTGGTCGGACATGTGGAACAGCGTGCGGTTGGCGCTCGACCCCGTGACGATCTTCGCCGTCCGGTCCATCCGGTTGCGCTGGTACAGCTGCAAAGCATCGGCCGGGCCGGCGCCCGAGCGCAAGGCGCGGGTCAGCACGGCGCCGTCCTCGATCGCCATGGCGGCGCCCTGCGCCAGGTACGGCAGCGTCGCGTGGACGGCATCGCCCAGCATCGTGACCCGGCGCGTGCTCCACTGCGGGATCGGCGGCCGGTAGTACAGCGACCACCGGAAGCAGGCGTCGCGGTCGGCGGCGTCGATCACCGTCTGAATGTCCGGATGCCACCCGGCGAAATCCGCCTTCAGCCGCTCCCACGGGAACCTGGCGGTCCAGGATTCTTCCGACAGCTCATCCGTCTCCACCAGGCCGACGAAGTTCAGCAGCTCGCCGCCGCGAAGGTAGTAGCAGACGGCGTGCCGGCCCGGCCCCATCCAGACCGACATCACCTGCCCCATGTGGTCCCGCGGCAGCCGGTCGGCCGGGACGAGCAGGCGCCAGGCCGCGTCGCCGGTGTAGGCCGCCTTGCCGGCCCCGGCGACCTGCGCGCGGACCATCGACTTGACGCCGTCCGCGCCGACCAGGATGTCGCCCTCGGCGCGGGAGCCGTCGGCGAACCGCAAGGCCACGCCATGCTCGGTTTCCTCGAAGCCGAGGACGCGATGGTCCAGCTGCAGGACATCCGTCTTCAGTTCCTGCACCCTGGCGATGAGCAGGTTGTGCAGGTCGGCGCGATGGATCTGGTTGTAGGGCGCGCCATGCAGCTCGGCGTGCTTGGCGGCCAGCGGGAACTGGTTCAGTACCTCGCCCGTGTCGTGTAGGCGGAAGACGTAAGCGGCCGGGCGCACC